>JAKLPV010000217.1 GCA_022013685.1 Anaerolineae bacterium | reverse complement strand
CTTGAACAGATCGACCCGCTGATTGCCAACCTGGATTCCGAAACCCAGGCGTATTATGTCCATGACCTGCAAACCATGCGCGCGGAGATTGAATCTATCCAGGAGAGCATCCGGTTCAGCATAATGGTTGGGCAGCTTGCGTTCCTGCTTCTGGCGGCGCTGCTTATCTGGGCTGTTTATGAGATCATGAATATTTCCAAACCGCTCGATAACTTGACCTGTGCGGTTGTAGCTTTCGAGAACAAGACCTACCAACCGGACTTGCTAAACGAAGATTCCCGCCGCCCCGACGAATTGGGCGAACTCAGCCGCGCGGTTGGCGCGATGGCGTACTCTATTACAGAATCCAATCGCGCGAAGGAACAATTCCTGCAAGCGGCACAACGTTTTATCCCTTCCCAGTATCTGGAGTTTCTCGAAAAGGATAGCATCACCAAAGTTCAATTGGGAGACCATGTCAGCGCCGAGATGGCCGTGATGTTCTCCGACATTCGTGGTTTTACGACCCTGTCTGAAAAGATGACAGCCCAGGAAAACTTTGATTTTGTCAACGAATATCTGAAAATGGTCAGCCCGATTGTTCAAATGCACGAAGGTTTTATCGTCAAGTTCCTGGGTGATGGCATGATGGCGATTTTCCCTTACGGTGTTGCTGATGCAGTTCAGGCGGGTGTCGAAAAGGCTCATGCCGTCCAGGCTTTTAACGAAACACTCAAGGCGCGTGGCTTGCCTGCCATTTCAGTGGGTATTGGCATCCATACTGGCCCGATGATGGTTGGTATGATTGGCGAGGAGATGCGTATGCAGGGTGACGCCTTCTCAGACAATGTCAACTTAACGGCGCGGCTGGAGGGGTTGAATAAATTCTATGGCACCTCGATGATCATCAGTGAAGACACCCTGCGACAGATGCCTCAGCCGGTTACTTTCAAGATGCGCACTCTGGGTAAGGCAGTTGTCAAAGGTCGTGTCCATGCCCTCGGGTTGTACGAAATCTATGAGGGGCTATCTCCTGATGTGATCGCTTTGCGTGATGCCACCCTCTCCGACTTTGAACACGCCATCGGATTGTACCAACAAGGCAAACTCCCTGAAGCCGGAAAATTGTTTACCCAGGTATTGGAACGCGACCCTGCCGACAAAACTGCCAAACTGTATTTGGAGCTTTGCGCTGAATGGCTCGACCGTTCCCTGCCTCAAGGCTGGGACGGCGCAATTATTATGGACGCCAAATAAGGCTGCGAAGGAGAGAAATGATGAAAACAATTGGCACTTATATTCGGGCCTTTTTTTCACTGGGTTGGCTGGGATTGATTATTGGGCTGTTGGCGTTGGTGACCTTGTTTGCGGCCTTCAGCCAGACTTCTGACCCTTTTGACGCCGCCATGGAACGCATGTTTGTTTTGAGCGAGTTGGAATCTTCAGTTGCCCTCGACCTGGCAGAGATGCAGATTCAGGAATCCCGGGAAATTTTCACCCTATCCTACGGATTGGATTCTTCCGACGCCGCGGAGAAAGCCCAACAGGCCGACGAGCGTATTTCCCTGACCCTGACCGGGCTGGAAGAAGACGAAAGTTTCTATGGCGACGATGCTTACATCAGCGACCTGAGCGAAGATATGGCCGCTTTCGATGAATTCCGTATTGCGCATCGCGAAAATTTTGAATACATGGTCAACTTTGCGGACGATATGACCGATGAAGATTTGTTCGACGCCTTCTACACCCTTGAAGAGGACAATGAAATCCTTACTTATATGTTACGCGCGATCATTATCGGTGTAGAACAGGATCGCCTGCGTGCACTAGGCGATTTCCCCGACGATGCCAATGCCAGCATTTTGATCATTGCGCTGGCGCTGGCTGCCACACTGCTGTTTGCTCTGCTTGGCTATCAGGCGATTGCTTCTGCTGTCCGCCCTTTGAGTCACTTACGTAACACGATAACGACCATCGGTGGAGACGTGCACCGTACCAGCGAGACTTTGGCGGGCGGAGCGGCGGGTGGCCTGGCCAAGGCGCTCGAAGAACTGGCCCGTGCCGAACAGGTTCGCAATCAGAACGCCAAACAGGAAGTTGAAGATCTTCGTCAAGCGTTATACGAATCGCGGCGGCGGCGCTTAAAAATTTACCAGCCTGGTCGGAAAGCGGAGTAGGACACAATGGAAAACAAATTTTCCCCCTCACCCCTGAAAAGTAAAAACTTGCATGCCCGCCTTGTGCTTGTTTTTAGCTTCCTGTTTGTGTTTTGTGTGTTGGCCTTGAGCGTCTTCCTCTTCAATGTCTTGCACCTTATCTCTCTCAATGACCAATCCCGCTTTGTTTTTGAAGAAAACCGTCGTATTTACCAACTAGAAGTAATGCTCAAGCAATATCACCTTGGGCTTAAGAATTATGCCATCAGTGCTTCCCCCCTTGCTGAAATGCGCCTGGCGGCCCTGGACCGCCGCATCGACGAAACCCTGCTTGCCCTGCAAGACCAGCCGCCTACCGGAGATTTTGCCCTCATCGAAGCGATTGCGAGCCAAAAAACAGCCCTTTCAGCTTTGGCTGATCAAATTATCATTTCTGTGGATGAGCAGGACGCCCTTGATTTCGAAGACCAGGAATGGGGTGAAGTTGAGCGTTTGAGCCTGCAAGCTGACCAGCTTTCCGATCTGCTCTATTCAGACCTTGAAACTTTGCGCAAGGCCGGGCTGGAGCAATTGCAAGGTTTGCAGGATGAAGCCGTGTTATTCAGCATATTTGCCATGGCCCTTGGCATTTTGTCTATTCCAGCATTTCTGTTTCTGGCTCTGGCGGTTGCGTTTATCATTTACGCCCAAATCCACCTGCCGCTGGAGCAATTGGCGCGCGCCGCGCGTGATCTGCAAGCCCGCCAGTTCAATCCCGCCAGCCTGGATGGTCTGGCCCGGCGGGGTGATGAAATTGGCGCCATGGCGCGTGAATTTATTCAGATGGCTTCCGCAGTCGAACAACGCACGGCCCAGTTGGCGCAAGAAGCGGCAGATATTCGCGCAAAAATTCGCTAACCGTTGAATCAAAAATGGCTGCCTGTCAAGGCAGCCATTTTTGATTTTCTTTAAACCCGCCGGGTCCAATCAGGGTGGGCGTATTTTATTTGGATAAGTTCTTCCACGCGCGCTTTTTCTGCATCTGAAAGTTCCCCACGCTCGAAATTTAATCCCAACGTTAGCTGGAACGCTCCCACGAGTGCCTGGGCTGCCGTTTCCCAGCCGACAACACGCTGTAAGTGGGTTTCGGCAGTCGTGGCGCGTTTTAAAAGGCGGATGGCGGTATTCTCCCGCGTTGATTCGTTTTCAAAGGCCAGCGCCTGCACAATGCGGGTCAGGTCACCGTGCAAGGGTAGGGAGCCGTGCTGTAAAATCCCCTCGCGTTTGCGGGCCTGGGCTGAGCCGATCAGTTTTTTGCCATCCAACACGATTTCATAGGCCGATGGTACTTCAAAACAAACCGCACCTTTGGCCGCCTCGACAAGCGGGATGTGCTGTTCCATGCTGACCGGCAGATCGAGGCTGTGGCAAGCTGTCAGCAGTGCGCTGGCGATGCGGTTATAACTTTCCAGAACAGTCCCTTCCATGATCGCTTCGTTGGGGGCTGTCGTGACAGAGTAGGTTAATTCGTCGGTGTGTAAAATTGCCCGTCCGCCGGTCGGGCGGCGCACCACATCCCAACCGTTGGCAGCCAGCCGAGATTCGTCCACGTCGGCGTAGGGCTGCGCATATCCCAATGAGAGACAGGCTGGTTGCCAGGCATACAGGCGCAGGGTGGGGGGTGAAACGCCGCGTCCGGCCTGTTCCAGAATGGCCTCATCCACTGCCATGTTCCATGCACCCGAAGCGGGCTTATCCAGGATCAAACGCCAATAACTCATTCGTTATCCAGGGCGGAGAGTTCCTGCCAGGCCAGTTCGAGAGTTTCGTTTGAGACATCCAGCAGGGGTGGTTTGACCGGCCAGCGTGGAAAGCCGAACATGCGTGCCGCCAGGGCTTTCAGGATGGGTGGAAAGGGGCTGTAACGGTCGAGGATTTTGCGGCGTTTGCTGAGGGCTTCCTGGGCGTCAATTGCATCGCCGTCCTGATGGTAGATATTCCACACCTGGCGCAGCAAGTCGGCGTAGATATTGGCCAGGGCAGTGATGGCGCCTCCGGCATGATGCTCAAAGGCGTGCAGGATCAATCCATCGTTGCCGTTCAGCACCAGCAGGTCGCGGCCAAAGCGTCCGCCCAGGGCAACGGCATGGGCCGGATCGCTGGATGAGTCCTTGATCCCGGCGAATTTTTGCGGGTGGGCGTCTTTCAGGCGCGCCAGCAGATCGAGCGAGAGCGGCACGCCTGATGTGGTCGGGATGTGGTAACCGAGCAGGTAGCCGCCTTCGGGCACAGCCTGGTTGATGAGCGTATCGTACCAGTGGAACAGGCCTTCGTCGGTGACTTTGCGGAAGTAGTAGGGCGGCAGGACCACCACACCGTCATAGCCGAAATCGAAGGCGGCGCGAGTCAGGGTGATGCTTTCGTCCAGGCTGGGTGAACCGGTTCCGGCCAGCAATCGAAAATCAGGATGGGTTTGGCGAACGCCCAGGGCAGCCAACAGGGTATCGCGGCGTTCAGGGGCCGAGAAAGACGGGCCTTCTCCGGTGGTGCCAAAAAGCAGCGCGCCGTGCGCCCCGCGGGCGGCGAGGTGATTCAGCAAGGAGACGACAGACTCCGGGGAGAGCGTCAGGTCGTTGCGCAGGGGGGTCAGGGCGGCTGCATAGATTCCAGCCAGCGGGTGGCGTGATGTCATTCGAGTTCCTCATCCACATCTTTTTGGCTTTTGATATAGTCACGGGCGGCATCTTCGGGCGGCATGAGTGCCAATCCATTGGTTTCGTGCAGATAGTGCTGGTGGTCGAGCACCCACAGGTACAGGTCGCCTTCGGTCTGATTGGGGAAATCTTCGAGAATGCTGCTCTGGCGGATGACTTCGGCAATTGGCAGGTAAACATGGTCGTACCAGTCGGCGACAGCTTCTTCATCACTAATATCGCGCTTCTGTTCGATGCCCATGAAATATTTATGAACAGCAATATGTTCAAGCATGCGATGGAAACCATCGGGAATGTTGAGTTTTATGTTGGCTTCAGGGCGTACCTGGTCTATGGTGGTGCGCTCGATAAAATCCACTTTCTCGCTTAAGATTTCGAGGTCTTCAATGAGTATATTAGGCGTAATGTGGACCTTTGTGGCGCATTCACGCACCTCGGCTTCGATGAAGATTTGGCCTTGCTCACGGGCAACCGAGACACGGTGATGGCCGTCCACCACGAAATAAATGTCACCCACTTTGTAGAGCACAACCGGCGGCAGACTGACATCACTGTAAAAAGCCAGGTTGACGCGCTGCCAGCGAGCGGCAGTTTCACCCTGGGTGGGCAGGAAGGCGCGGTCGAATTGATGGTAGCGGTTGAGGCTGCCGATAATCTGCTTTACCGGCACGGTTTGTACGCCGCGATAGATGGGTCCGCCAATGCGCAGTTTTTCCTTGATTTCATCGTAGGAGAGTAGCTGGTTTGGTTGGCCTTGAATGAGCGACCAGATACTGTTGACAAAGGCTTTGAAGCGGGCGCGGCTAAAATCGGCGCGTACGCGCTCGATGAATATTTGGTTATCGTCTGTCATACTAAATTCATCACTCTAAATGGGTAGATATTGATAATTTTGGTTCCGTTGAACTTGGTTACATGGTCTTGCAGATTTTGGCGGTAGAAAATGGTGTGCCCGTGCAAGAGGTACCGTGGGCGCATGACCCGTATCAGGAAATTGATGGCGCGTAGCCCTTCGTGGGCCGGATCGTCGTCATCGTGGATGCCGTAAGGCGGGGAATGGGTTATCAAGACATCCAATCCGTGCCGAGTGGTGATTTTTTTCCATATCAGCGCGGGTAACATGTTATAAACACGCATGTACATGCCAAATTGTGTATATTGGTTGGGGGTATTGGGTTGGTATTGAATACTACCGCCCAGTCCCGCAAAGAACAGCTCCTTCATAAACAGACTGTTCCCATCGATATTTTCACAGCCGTGCGCCCTGGCGCGCGGGTCGTTCAAGTTGTAGTCTGGATCGTGGTTGCCGGGCACATACAAAAGCGGAACATTATAGATCGAAACGAGGAATTCGAGATATTCGTAAGGCAGGTCGCCACACGAGAGAATCAAAGAGATATCGGGATATGTCTCGCGTACCGATGTTGAATACAAACGATCTATGATTTGGTCACTGATTGCCAATATTTTCATAGCCGCTGAATTGTATGACATATCTCCTAAGCCTGCAATGGCTGATATTTGCTTGCAAACGTGTAATATCGTTCTAAAAATGGGCAAATGTTGCAAATTCGGATAGTGATGGACTATAATTCATTAATCAATTTCGTGGATGAACTCGATTATTTATGGAAACGCAACTAATTGATGGACAAGGTTCAGACAACCGCTCTAATGCCGGCCAATTAAATTCTGGCACCAACCTGGTGAGTCGTTATCTTATACAGGAGGTGATAGGGGTTGGTGGTATGGGGTCGGTTTATCGCGCCCGCAACCTGCATTTTCCCAATGTTGTTAAACTGGTTGCTGTCAAAGAGATGATCAACCAGGCCCCGGACCCTTTGGTGCGCCAAACGATCGTCCAAAACTTTGAGCGTGAGGCCAATATTTTGGCAACGCTCAGTCATCCTTCCATCCCGCGTATTTATGATTATTTCACCTTGGATAATCGTTCATATCTGGTGCTTGAGTTTGTTAATGGCAAAGATTTAGAAGTTATTCTTTCACAGTCTGATGTTTTTTTGCCAGAAGAACAGATACTGACCTGGGGGATTGAATTGTGTGATGTGCTGAATTTCTTGCACAATCATAAACCGGACCCGATCATCTTTCGCGATATGAAGCCCTCGAACGTGATGATTAATCAATATAATCACATTATGCTGGTCGATTTTGGGATTGCGAAATCTTTCCAGACCGGACAAAAGGGAACAATGATCGGTACGGAAGGCTATTCACCCCCTGAGCAATATCGCGGCGAAGCAACCACCAAGGCTGATATTTACGCCTTGGGCGCTACCATGCATCACCTGTTGACACGACGTGATCCGCGCCTTGAAGCGCCCTTTTCTTTTGCCGAGCGGCCAATTCGTAAAATCAACCCCAGCGTAAGCATTGAGTTGGAAACGGTAGTGAACACTGCCCTGCAATACAATCCTGAAGATCGCTACAATTCGGTGGAAGACTTCAGAGAATCATTGCTCGGCGCCGGACGCAAGACCGGGTTGCTCAGCCGAATTAATATCGGGGCTGGTTCATCCGCATCTGTTGTCAACGGTGATTTAAAGCCGATCTGGGTTTTCCAGTGTGAAGATGAATTGCGCAGCACACCTTTGTTGCACAATGGCACGGTTTATATTGGTTGTTACGACAATAACATGTACGCGCTGAATGCTGCTGACGGCCAATTCCAGTGGAAATATGCTACTGATGGAGGAATTGTCAGCCGTCCGGTAGGCTTTGAAGAAACGATTTATTTTGGCTCTGAGGATCATCGTTTGCATGCGGTTAGCACCCGCACGGGAAAGCTGAGCTGGTCTTACTATACAGAAGAACGTATTCGTTCTTCTCCGCGCATTTCAGATAATCACATCTTTTTTGGTTCTGATGATAGGCACTTGCATGCGGTTAATATAGATACCAATCGTGAAGCATGGAAGTTTGATGCTGGCAGTGAAGTTCGTTCCAGCCCTTTTATTGCTAACGATATGATTTATTTTGGTAGTGAAGCTGGCGATTTTTATGCGCTGGATTATCGCGGCAATATCAAGTGGCGTTATAAAGCCAAGCGCAGCATTACTTCTTCACCCTGGGTGAAGGATAACATTGTTTATTTCAATTCGATGGATATGTATTTATATGCCCTGGATGCTAAATCTGGCTGGTTGATTTGGCGTTTTCGCATGGAAAAACCATCGATCGTTTCGCCTGTGGTGACTGACAATATTGTCATTACAGGTTCGGCCGATGGCAATATTTATGGAGTTGAAGCAAAGTCGGCAAAAGAACTATGGCGGTTTAAAACCAGCCATCAGGTGAGTGGGTCGCCGGTTGTCTATAGGGATTGTGTTTATTGCGGTTCGGCCGACGGAAATCTTTACTGCCTCGAATACAAGACGGGTCGTTTGCGTTGGAAATATGAAACCAAGGGCCCGATTACCGGCGCACCGCTGGTTTATGATGACATTGTCTATGTGGGTTCGCATGATCATTTCATTTATGCTTTGCTGGCATAAAATCTGTTTCAAGGAGTTGCTCTGTGCTCAACTTTTTCCGTAAAATTTTTGGTACCCAAGAACCCGCAAAAAAGGCCCTGGATAATGCAGTTACAGCGCCGCTTTCGGACGTTCAATTGCAATCGATCCGTTCAATGACAGTCAATCATTTTGAGCCGCCCCAATTACTGGTTACCAGTGCCCAGTCAATCGGGCGTCAGCGCGAACTTAATGAAGACAGCCTTTTGACCCTATCCACCACGATTGCCGGGCATAGCAGCACTGCGCCTTTTGGCTTGTTCATCATTGCTGATGGTATGGGCGGCCATCAGTATGGCGAGGTAGCCAGCAATACATCCATACGTGTAATTTCTGATTATATTTTGACAAAATTCCATAATACCCTGTTTAAACAACCTTCCATTCCCTTGGAAGAATCGTTACAGGAAATTATGCAAGCGGCCATTGCGGAGGCCCAACGTGTGGTTTTGGTCGAAGCGCCGGGCAGCGGCACAACTGTTACTGCTGCGCTTGTGGTTGGACAACAACTTACCATTGGGCACGTTGGCGACAGTCGCGGTTATCTCTTGTACAATGACCAGCGCATCGAGACGATCACTCGTGATCATTCGCTGGTGCGCCGCCTCGAAGAGCTGGGCCAAATTACATCGGCTGAGGCTGCTGTGCATCCTCAGCGAAACGTCTTATATCGGGCTTTGGGACAAGGAGAAACTCTTGACGCTGATCTGTCAACCATTCCTTTCCCGGTAGGCGGTTATCTCTTGTTGTGCTCCGATGGTTTGTGGGGTGTTGTGCCCGATGATGAAATGAGAAAAATTGTTTTTGAAGCGCCGACCATTCAGCGTGGATGTCAGAACTTGATTGCTGCGGCCAATGCGGCTGGCGGTCCGGATAATATTAGCGCTATTTTGGTGCAGTTATTGGGATGAGGTAGTTCTAAATCATTATGGTTGCAAAAAAGTCGAATTTATATAGGATGCTCGGGTTATTGCGTTCTGCTACGCCAGAAGAAATTCGACGCGCCTATTTAAGAGCGGCTAAAAAACTTCACCCAGACAAGAACCAGGCTGCGGGGGAAACAGAACTTTTCCTCGATGTTCAGCAAGCCTACCAAGTTTTGGTTGATCCACAGCGCCGCGCGGCTTATGATGCCGCCCTGCCGCCTGATGATGTGGAACAAGCTATCGAATACCCGCTTGATTGTAAGATTGAGATAAGCCGCTCATCGATACATAGCGGCAGGGAAAGGCAATTGGTGTACATCCTTGCCACAATTGCGGCAGCTGCTCGGTATAAAGAAAATGCGAAATCGCCGCCATTAAACATCTGCCTGGTGTTAGATTGTTCCACATCAATGCAAGGCCCGAAAATAGATATGGCCAAGGCTTCAGCCATAAAATTACTTCACCAACTTGGGCCGGATGATATTTTTTCATTGGTTCGTTTTAGCGATCGGGCTGAAGTTGCCATCCCTGCTTCAAGGCAGGTTGATATCCGTCGCAGTGAGATGCAAATCAGGACGCTTGACACGGGTGGCGGCACAGAGATTCTGAGTGGGCTTACAACCGCCATCGATGAAGTACAAAGATACAACAATCCGAAATATGTGAATCATGTGATTCTGATGACCGATGGGCGCACTTATGGTGATGAGCAGCAGTGTTATGAAAAAGCGAAAATTGCTGCCAGCCAAGGGATCGGCATTAGTGGCATGGGGCTTGGCAGCGGCTGGAACGATGTTTTCCTCGATCATCTGGCAAATATCACTGGCGCCAGTACCATGTTCATCCAGCAGCCACAAGATATCGAGCGATTTCTGAGCGAAAAATTCATCAATTTTTCCAGGGCTTTTGCCCAAAGTGTTGATTTGTGCGCCGAACTTGCGCCCGGTGTTGTTATCGATTATGCCTTTCGCCTCCAACCTGAGGTTGGGGTATTATCTTTTCACAAGACGACCCATCTGGGGCCGGTCTTCTATGATGAACCTCTCCTAATATTACTGGAGTTGGGGATTTCATCCGATTGCTCAGACACCCAGTCTGTGGATTTGCTTAAGGGCCACCTTGAAGCGACGATTGCAACAATTCTTGCTCCTGTTCAAGATATTCCTTTTCGGGTTAATGTCCGCGTGGTAGATGATGCTGAACCTGTTGAGCCGCCAACCGCGATTCTCCAGGCTTTGTCGAAGGTAACTCTTTATAGGATGCAGGAAAAGGCAAGGGGCGCTCTGGAAGCGGGTGATTATCAAAAAGCGACTCAACACCTGCAACGCTTGGCTACCCATTTGCTGGCTCAAGGAGAAAAAAATCTTGCCAAGACTATTTTGCTTGAAGCTCAGCATATTGAGCAGCAAAAAGCGTTTACAGAATCTGGTGAAAAACAAATCAAATATGGCACACGGTCGCTGCTACTAATGCCAGGGGAACGTACCTTATGATTATTTGTCCGAACTGCAAACATCAGGAACCTTCAGGAGCGCTCTTTTGCGGCGAATGTGGTATGCAATTGGTGCGGCTGGAAGGTCAGAAAACCCAGCAAATTAATCCTGAGACGAATGACTTGAAAACAGCGCCTATTTCTGAAGACTCATTGTCTAATTTGTCGGATACGTGGATTTCCTTGCACCTGCTCGATAGCGGACAAATCATCCCCGTTTCAGACCGGACTGAATTTACCTTGGGCCGGATAAGCGAAAAACAACCCATTATGCCAGATATTGACCTGACTCCCTATCAGGCATTTGATCATGGCGTTTCGCGTTTGCATGCGGTTATTCGCCTGGTGGGCGGCCAGGCAACTATCATGGACCTTGGTTCTTCGAATGGCAGTTATCTAAACGGTGTGCGCCTGATCGCCAATGTAGAAAGTCCGCTCAAGCATGGCGATCTTGTGGCGATTGGAAAACTCAAGATACAAATCATTCTCAATATCATGTAAGGTGACAATATGCCATCTGTACTAATTCACGTAGCAAACGAAGACCCAATTTTGGGCGAAATTGAAGCCTATCCGGGGCCGGGCGATACCAGCATTTTGGTTCGCAATCCGCGCCGTCGCGACGGTAAGGACCTGCACTATTTGATGGCAAATGTGACCCTCGTTATCTGGCCCATGGCTCGCGTTACTTTCATCGAAGTGGTGCCAGGCGATGACGAAGAACAAATCATTGGCTTTGTCCGGGAATAAAAACTATGGCAGAAGATTTTGAACGCAGACGTATCCTGGTGGTGGATGACGAAGAGCGCATGGTGCGTTTTATCCGCCTCAACCTGGAGCATGATGGATTTCAGGTAAGCGAAGCCTTCAACGGTAAGCAGGCGGTGCAGCGATTGCGCGACATCAATCCTGATCTGATTTTGCTTGATGTGATGATGCCAGACCTGAATGGTTTTGAAGTGCTGGAAATGATTCGCGAAATCAGCAATGTGCCCGTGATCATGCTGACGGCAAAAGGCGAAGAAGATGATCGGGTGCGCGGCCTCGAACTGGGCGCTGATGATTATGTTACCAAGCCGTTCAGCCCGCGAGAATTGGTCAGCCGGGCTAAGGCTGTTTTACGCCGCACAGAATCGGCCAGCGGCTCGATGCACGGACTGATCGAAGTGGATGAACGGCTCAAAATTGATTTTGACCGCCGTGAAATTTGGCTTGAAAGCAAAATTGTCAAACTGCGCCCGACCGAATATCGCCTGCTCTTTCACCTTGTGCAAAATGCGGGCTGGGTCGTTTCTCACGACCAATTGCTGGCGAAAGTTTGGGGCTATGAATATCGTGATGAGCCGCATTACGTCCGGCTTTATATCAACTATTTGCGCCAGAAACTTGAAAAAGACCCTGCCAGCCCAAAGTACATCCTTACCGAGCGCGGTGTAGGGTATCGTTTCCTGGATTTTAGAAGACAAAAAGAATAGACAGCAATAATGACATTTCTGGTCGTTTTTGTTGTCCCTTGCCAGACAAACCTGTCTCGGCTATACTCTCAACTCCCAACCAGAGAGGTAGGAGCGCATGAGTAAACAGCGTATTTTGCTGGTAGATGATCACGAAGTTGTTCGCCTGGGCTTAAAAGCATTGCTTGACAGACATCCGGACTTTGAAGTGATAGGCGAGGCCAGTTCGGCGCGCGAAGCCCTGGAGCAGGTGGCAAACTTGCAGCCCAGCGTTGTCGTGATGGACATCCGCCTGCCGGGCACATCGGGCATTGAAGCTTGTGAGGAAATAGTCCAGCGTTTTCCGGATACCAAGGTGATTATGCTGACCTCATATGCCGAGGACGAGATGCTTTTTTCAGCCATCCGCGCCGGGGCATCGGGCTATATCTTGAAACAAATTGGCGGCGAAGATCTCGTGCGCGCGCTGGATGCGGTTGGACGGGGTGAAGCCCTGCTTGACCCGGCAGTTACCCAGCGTGTCTTTCAGGAAGTGCGCAAAGCGGTCAAGGACGAGGAAGCTTCGGCTTTTTCGCATCTCAGCCAACAGGAAAAGCACGTTCTCTTACTTGTTTCTGAAGGTAAAACCAATCGCGAGATTGCCAAGGCCCTGTTCCTGGGCGAAGGCACTGTGCGCAACTATGTTTCGAGTATTCTCTCGAAACTGGGCGTCAACAATCGCGCTGAAGCTGCCGCCTATGCGGTGGAACACAACTTGCGCGAATATATTAGCAACTGATAAAATATCCTGAGCAACAAAAAAGAGCCTCGCCGGGCTCTTTTTTTGTTGCTCACTGACCGCTAATGACCTGCCAAGTTTTGCGCATCAACAGCGCATCTTCTTCCATAATTGGGCTTTCGCATAAAATCCGGCCGGCAGCATTGAATGCACTCATGGCGCGGAAGAGACCATCCAGGTCGAAATCTGATTCGGAAATGGGCAGGTGGTTTTTCTCGCCTTTGGGGCCGTACTCGATGCCCGAAAGGTGGATGTGAAGCTGCTCCAGCGCCGAATCGCCCAACGTAAGGCCATACTGTTCCAGCCGGGTGCTCCACTCATCGTAAGAGTTAACTGTCCCGTCACCGGGCCGGGCGTGCAGGTGGGCAAAGTCGAGGCAGGGCAAAACGCCGGGAATTTGGCGGGCCATTTCGAGCGTGTCTTCGAGCGACCCGAGCATGGCGCTTTTGCCCATCGTTTCGGGGCGTAAAATGACCGGATTGTCCGTTGCTCGCAGTTCATCCACACAGCCTTGCAGGCGCGGAATGGCAATTTTAAGTACATCGATTGAGGGCTGCTCAAAATAAGAACCGGGATGAAAAATGATGTCGCTGGCCCCGGCCAGATTGCCGTAGTGGGCGGCGTCCATCAGCCTTTGGCGGCTTTTGGGCCACTCTTCATCGCTGGCGTTGAGATTGATGTAGTAAGGAGCATGCACGCTGACGCCGACATCCTGGGCTGCGGCAGTTTCTTTGATCAGGGCGCAGGTTTCGACAGAGACGCGTACAGACTGCACCCAGCCCAATTCGAGCGCATCCAGGCCGATTTCACGGCTAAAAATAATTGCTCCGACCGAACCGCCGGGCTTTTTAGGGGTTTTGATGGGAGAGCCAACAGTGCCAAATCGAAAGGAGAGCGTCATTGTTTTACCTCCAAACAGCTATTTTGGCCCACAAGGGCGGCCCCAGTATCAACAAGCCGACCAGCACGGCTGCACCGGCTGCGATCAGTACGGCAGCCGCGCCGACATCCTTGCCTGTTTTGGCCAGTGGGTGATGCGCCGGGCTGGCCAAATCAACCACGGCCTCGATGGACGTATTCAAAAACTCGGCAGACCAGACCATTGCAATGACCAGCACCAGCGTAGCCCAATCCTGGGCCGGGAGCCCAAGCCAGAGTCCCATGATTACCACCAGGATGGTGATGATACCGTGTATCCAGGCGTTGCGCTGGGTTCGGATGACATATATCCAGCCATGAAAAGCATGACGAAAGGAAGCGATACGGCTTGCGATGAAGTTTTGCATAAATAGGGCTTACGATTCGCGGATTTGGATGTCGCCTAGCCCCAATTGCGCCAAAATCTGCGCCTGGGCTTGCCACATGCGCTCTTTCTCTTCCGCTTCGGTGTGGTCATGTCCCAGCAGGTGCAAGACTCCATGCACAACGAGTAATTGCGCTTCGGCCTCGATATCGTGCCCGGCCGATTCGGCCTGGCTGGCTGCGCGTGGTAGAGAGACCAGGATGTCGCCTAGATAAGGGGAGTTGGTTTCCGGGTCGGTTTCGTCTGATGGGAAAGAAAGCACATCCGTGGTTGAGTCGATTCCGAGATAGTCCCGATTAAGGTTGTGAAGCTGGTCGTTGTCTGTCAGGACAATCGTTAAGGATGCGTCCTGAGGCGCGGATTGGTTTTGCAGCGCTGCCAGCGCGGCCCGTTCCAAAAGTTCTGGCAAGGCTGCCGGGGTCAAATCGTACTGATTTTCGACAAAAATCATTATTGTTCTTTCTTTTCTTTCGAGGTGTCTTGCAGGGCGCGTACTTCTGCAGACGATGGGTAGGCAATCCGCGGATGGTATAAGCCGGTTAGCGTGGAAACGAAGGAATCTGTGATAATCGTCAGATCTTTGAGGGTGAAGCGAGTTTCGGCCAGTTGGCCTTCTTTTTGGCAGAAATCTATCGTCTGTTGAACGATCTGGCGTAGTTCTTCCTCGGTTTTAGGGCGATTGGAACGAGCGCGGGCTTCGACGCCATCGGCCAGCATCAAGAGTGCGGTTTCACGCGAACGTGGTATCGGTCCCGGATAACGGAATTTGTTTTCATCGACCTGGCTGGAGTCATTCCCTGCGGCTTTGACGGCCTGCATATACTGGTAGCGTGTAATCAGCGTGCCGTGATGTTCAAGCATAAAATCCTGAATGCGCTTGGGCAGGCGATGCTTGCGGGCCAGTGCCACGCCATCGGTAACGTGGCGGATGATCGTTTGGGCAGCGATGTACGGGTCAAGGTCATCGTGTGGGTTGAGATTATCGGGCATCTGGTTTTCGATGAAAAACGGCGGATTCATGGCTTTGCCCGCATCATGGTAGAGTACGCCGACTCGAATCAACAGGGTGTCCATGCCCAGTTTTTCGGCGGCCTGTTCGGCCAGGTTCGAGACTTGCAGGCTGTGCTGGTAGGTTCCGGGCGCGCTGCGTAATAGAAACTGTAAAAGCGGTGTGTCGGGACGCGAAATTTCAACCAGGCGTAAGGGAGTGGTCAGCCCAAGGGCTTCGGCCAGCAGGTATTGCAATATGAGCGCCAGGCTGGCAGAGAGCAAGCCCATCAGGAGTGCTGCTCCGATCAGTTGGAAAAATCCGAGTATGTCGATTTCTGATTGGGGCAGACGGTAAGCTACCAGGATGGCGGTTCCGGTCAGGGTCGCTACGATCCCTGCCCAGATGAAAGTGCCAAATCGCTGAGCTTTTCCCAACGACAGGATGCTAACCAGCGAGGCGAACATGAAGTAGATGCTCAAATCGAGGCTGTTGGGCAGGTTATACCCGGCCAGCACGCTTAACCCTAAAGAAAGAAGCAAAGCTCCGCCCGGCCCAAATAAGGTGGCAACCAATAGCCCAAAACCAGGCAATGGGAAGAAATACGGAACCAGGGTGCGATAAGGAATGAGAAGCCGCGCCATTAGCAGGAAGAGCAGGAAGAGCGCGGCGATTAACAACAGGCTGCGGCCATCGTTATAATAATATGGTCTGCGGCGATGGAAGTACATCCCGATAAAAACCATGAAAACAGCCACCAGCGCGCCGGATGAGAGATATTCCACTGCCGGGTTGCCCGGCTTGATCAGTTCAAGCGTTCGCAGGGCTTCGATATTGGCTTCAGTCAGTAATGCCCCACGCTGGACGACCAACTCACCGGCAACATAAGTTTGGGTAATCGGCTGGACTGCCTGGCGGGCATGTTCGCGCGCGGCCAGGGTTTGCTCTTCGCTGACGAAACTGTTGGCGACAACAAAAGGGGTAACGAGTTCTACAACCAGGGCAGTCTGTTCTTCGTTAAGCGAAAAACTTACCAGTCCAGGGATGCCTTGCCGCGTACTTTCCAGGTTGATGCGCTCACGAATTGAGTTGCGGAAAATGCGATCCAGAAGCAATGTGGATTCGTTTTGTGCCGCGGTCCAGCGGGCATCTGTCATCGATAGGATGTTGTCTATGGCCTGGTCGCTCAAGTTAATATCCGCCAGGGTGGTAAGGCTGGTGCGTTTATCGGCGGGCAGGGTGTTCGGGTCGTCGCGTACTGATTGGATAAATTGCAGGGCCGCGCGCAACAATTCCACCTGGCGACGGGCTATAGTCCGGTCTGGTGGTGTGTAAACTTCTGCGACACCGTTTTCGGCTGCCCGGCGCTGTTGCTCTGTGCGCACTTCGCTAATATATTCGGCGTTACGAGGGGCCTGGTAATCTTGTGGCGCTACCTGCCCGGCCTGGAGCGCTACCGAGTCGGCGCGTATGGCGATCGGGATCGCCATAATTGCATAAGCAGCCAGGCTGGTGAGTACCAACAATATTAGGGCCAGGATATCGTGGCGCGGAATACGATCCCACCAGCGGCCTTGCTTCGCTTCGGTCATGATGATAATAACTCTCGTATTGCGGCGCTGACCTGGTCGCCTGGGGCGCGGCCAGCGAGTTTAGGCATGATCGCTTTCATCACCTTTCCCATGTCTGCGGGGCTGCTTGCGCCGGTTTCGGCAATGGCCTGACGAGCCAGTTCACCCAGTTCTTCGGCGCTCATTGCCTGGGGCAGGAAGGCGTTCAGGATGTCGATTTCGGCTTGTGACGCAACAGCCAGATCTTCGCGGGCGGCTTTTTTGGCTTCTTCGAGCGATTCTCGCCGGGTTTTGACTTCTTTTTGCAGGATGGCGAGCACGGCAGCTTCGTCCAGTTCGATGCGTTTATCGACTTCGACTTGTTTGATGGCGGCCAGCACCATGCGCACAGTGCGCTTGCGGGTTTCATCGCCGCTTTTCATGGCGTCTTTAAGGGTTTGGTTGAGTTGGGTTTTTGTATCCATGGAATGATTATACCTTTTCATCTTGTCCATCGGGTGATTTTACCGGCTTCATCGGCGGCATAGAGAATCATGTCGGGCATGGGAAAGTGCTTCAGGTTGGTGGTCACAAGCGGCAGGTTGTGTTGCAGGGTCGTGGATGCAATAAGGGAGTAGGCGATTTCCACCTTCGAAGGTCATCAGTTCGAGGCGATCTTTCTTTTGCACTATTTGCTTACACTATTATGCGCTGATTTTTACCTTCTCCCCATTTTTTCGGATCGATTCGACCGCCGCGAAACTGGCCTGTGTGACGCCGATCAGATGTTCATACGGAATGGGCGGCTGGCCGCTGCGGATCGCGTGGACGAGGGCTTGCATCTCGTTAAAGTGGCCTTTATCTTGGCCCATCAACTTTATCGTTTTCTTTTTTCCATCCCTGACAGTTTCCAGCACCCGAAAATCGTCCAGCACTGCCACCTGGCCGCCGCAAAAAACTTCGACTCTTTCCTTGGCGAAAGATTTGTCGCCGTTGGCGAGATAGTCGACCACGCCGATCGAGCCGTCTGCAAAGCTGAAGGTCATCGAAACATTGTCTTCGCGGTATTTGCCGCCATTCGGCAGGGCCAGGGCGCTGACAGAGACCGGCCCAGAACCGGCCAGGAAGGTCAGGAAGTCGATAAAGTGGCAGCCCTCGCCGATAATGCGTCCGCCGCCCTGCTCAGGGTCGTGGACCCAGTGGTTGAGCGGAATATAACCAGCGTTGACGCGGTAGTGCATGTGAAGCGGCTCTCGTCGTGTAGCCAATTTATTATAAAGTTGTTGGGCCAGAGGCGCAAAGCGGCGGTTGAAACCGACCGTGAGTAATTGGTTATTGGTAGTTTGTAATTGGTCTTGAATTACCAATAACTGATTACCATTTACTGCGAGCGGTTTTTCTACAAAGACATGCTTGCCCGCCTGCAAAGCCCTGACCACTAAATCGGCATGCGAGTCGTGGCGGGTCAGGATCAGGACGGTGTTGATCTCGGGGTCGTTGAGTATCTGTTCATCGTCCGAGCAGGCGTAGCGAAATCCGAACTTTTTGGCGGAGTGCGCGGCATGTAATCCGCCTGCCGAGGCGATGCCGACCAGCTCGACATCTTTGACCTTTTTCAGCGCCGGTAAAAGTGTGGCGTTGGCAAAGAGACCGGCGCCGAGAACACCGAGTTTGATGACCGAGGACGAAAGACCAACGACCGAGGGAAAATCAATCGTCTTTCGTCTTTCGTCTTTCGTCTGATCATAGGTTAGCAAAACTCCCAGAAACTGCACTTTTTTCTTGCCGGTGATAATCTCATACGCATCCGCTGCCTGTTCGATCGGGAAGCGGTGCGAAATCAGACTTTCGACTTTCAACTTGCCACTTTCCAGCAGGCCAACAATTGCCTCGAAATTTCGCCCCTCTGTCCAGCGCACGTAGCCGATCGGGTAGTCTTTGCCGTTTTCTTCGTAGGACGGGTCGTAGCGGCCGGGGCCGTAGGAACGCGAGTTGATGAAGGAGAGTTCTTTCTCAAAGTAGATCTTGCGCGGAAAGCTCAGCCCGACCGCGCCGGTGGCGACGATCCTGGCCCGGTCGCGGGCAATGACGCCGGCCAGTTCAACCGGGTCGGTGGAGGATGTGTCCGCGCAGATGATGACGCTGTCGAAGCCGCGGTTGGCGGTAAAGGCCGCAGCCGAATCAACCGCCTGGGAGCGCTGGTAGGCCGAAATCCCGAATTGCTGCGCGAGCGCGACCCGCTCCGGGTTGGTATCCATGCCCCAGACCCGGCACCCGGCCGCAGAGGCCAGTTGGATCGCCAATAATCCCAAAAGACCCAGGCCGATCACGGCTACGTTTTCGCCCAATTGCGGTTCGGCCAGCCGAAAACCGTGCAGGGCGATCGCGCCCAGGGTGGTGAAGGCCGCGGATTCAAAATCGACCGAGTCGGGCAGCGGGGTCAGCAGGTTGCGCGGCACGAGGTTGTATTCGGCATGGACGGCGTAGCCGCCGCCCGCGCAGGCCACCCGTTGGCCGACCTGGAAACTTTCCATCCCCGCACCAAGCGCAACGATCGTCCCGGCGGAAGAGTAGCCGAGCGGCATCGGGCTGTCGAGGCGGTTGAAGGCGGCTTGCAGGGTCGGCAGGATGCCCTCGCGCGACATTTTGTCGAACACTTGCCTGACCAGGTCTGGCCGGGAACGGGCTTTGCCGAGCAGTGATTTCTCGGCAAATTCGACCAGCATGCGTTCGGTGCCAGCCGAGACGAGCGAGGCGGCAACCCGCACGAGGGCCTGTCCGGCGCGCGGGGTGGGGACGGGAACATCTTCGATGGTGGTTTGGCCGTTTTTCAGGTTTTGCAGGAGTTGTTTCATTTTTTCAGTATCCAGTATTCAGTTTTCAGCTTTGAGCGGAGTGATAACGAAGTCGAAGGGCGATTTTCGTGTCCAGTTTACCAGTTTTCCAGTTTCCCTGTCTACTTGCGCGGGACACCTGATATCTTTTGCGTTTGCATCTTGCGGATAATCAATTTGCAATGCTTCTCGAAATCGAAAGAGTTAGACAGTGATATAATCGTTTCATCTTTCATCAAGGAGAAATCTGTGAGCGACGCGAGAGTTGATCGTTTTGCCCGTATTTTGGTGGATTATTCGGCAGGATTGGGCGCAGGCGACCGGGTTTTGATCGAGGGTACGACCGCCGCTGAATCGTTGGTGCGCGCTATTTTTCACCGCGCGCTTGAAGTGGGGGCGCATCCGCATATTTTGCTTGAACTGCCAGACCAGCAGGAAGTTTTCTACGAAACCGCCAATGAAAGCCAGTTGGATTATGCCCCAACCTTTCAAAAATTGGCTTACGAAACTTTTGAATCGCGCATCCGCATCCATTCACAAACCAATCCGCGCGCACTTTCGGCTGTTGATACGGCCAAACTGGGCCGCCGCCAAAAGGCGCTTTCCCCTGTTCTGGAAACCCAGATGCGGCGCGGGGCGGCGGGTGAGTTACGCTGGGTGACAACGCTTTTTCCCACCGAGGGCTACGCGGTGGAAGGCGGGATGAGCCTGCGCGGCTATGAAGATTTTGTCTATCGCGCTTGCCATGCCAACGAAGCTGACCCCGTAGCGTATTGGAAAAGTGTTCATGATGAACAGGTCAAGATGATCGCGCGTATTCAGGGACGCAATTTGGTCAGCCTGAATGGCCCGAATGTCGATTTGAGTCTTTCGATCAAAGGCCGCAAGTTCAACAATTCATGTGGCCGCCATAACATGCCTGACGGTGAAATCTACACCGGTCCGGTCGAAGAATCGGTCAATGGCTGGGTGCGCTTTACTTATCCTGCCATTTACAACGGCGTCGCCGTTGAAGGCATCGAACTGACCTTCACCAACGGCAAAGTGACTGCTGCCAAGGCTGAGAAAAATGAGAAGTACCTGCTCGAAATGCTCAATTCGGATGCCGGTTCGCGCTACTTGGGAGAGTTTGCGATTGGGACAAATTTCGAGATCGACAAATTTACCGGCAACATTCTCTTCGACGAGAAGATTGGCGGCACCTTCCACATGGCTCTCGGCGCGGGCTACCCGGAGACTGGCTCGAAAAACAAGAGCGTTATCCACTGGGACATGATTTGCGACATGCGCAAGGATGCCGAAATTACAGTCGATGGCGATGTGATTTACCGCAACGGACAGTTCGTGTTCTAGGATTTTGATGTAAAATTATAACGGTGGAGGCAATCCAGCCTCCGCCGTTTTGTTTTGTCAGGATTTCTTGTTTTTGATAATGTTAAGAAGGAGACGGTATGGAACCCAAGTACATCATTTTTACGGGCGGGGTGGTCAGTTCGGTCGGTAAAGGGGTCACAGCAGCCGCGCTTGGGCTATTGCTCAAACAGCGCGGATTCAAAGTCGCGGTGCAGAAACTCGACCCGTATATCAACGTCGACCCCGGCACGATGAGCCCGTACCAGCATGGTGAGGTTTTTGTGCTGGATGATGGCGCCGAAACCGACCTTGACCTGGGCCACTACGAACGCTTTATCGATATCCGCCTGAACCGGGTCTGTAACTTCACTACCGGCCAGGTTTATGCTGAGGTCATCCACAAGGAACGCCGCGGTGATTATCTGGGCGGCACGATCCAGGTTATTCCGCATATCACCAACGAGATCAAGCGCCGCATCAAGCTGGTGGCGCGCGCCATGGATGCCGAGATCGTCATCCTGGAAGTCGGCGGAACAGTCGGCGACATCGAATCCCTGCCGTTTATCGAGTCCCTGCGCCAGTTGCGCAGCGAGGTCGGGCGTGAAAACGTTTTCTTTATCCATGTCACCTGGCTGCCGTTTATCGGCGCAACAGACGAACTCAAGACCAAGCCGACCCAGCACTCTGTGGCTGAATTGCGCTCAATCGGTATTTCGCCCAACATGATTATTGCCCGTTCTGATTACGAAGTCCCCGAAGACTTGTGCGAGAAGATCGCCTTGTTCTGCGACGTCGAAAAAAATGCGGTTGTGCCAATGAAAACCGCTGAGATTCTCTACGAAGTGCCGCTGTTGCTTGAAGAAGTTGGCGTCGGCGATTATGTTGTTGAGCGCATGGGCTTGAAGCCAACCCGCACGCCTGATTGGCGCGAATGGGAGACGCTGGTGGCGCAGGTAGGCAAACCCAACAAGCCTGAAGTCCGCGTGGCGCTGGTTGGCAAATATGTCGAATTGCACGATGCCTATATGTCGGTGCGCGAGTCGCTCAAGCACGCTGCCCTGACCATCGGCGTGGACGTGCAGATCGATTGGGTCCACTCGGCAGACCTGGAGAAAAACAAAGGCTGGGACATCATCGAAAAAGCGGATGCGATCCTGGTCCCGGGCGGGTTTGGCTCGCGCGGCATCGAAGGCAAGATCATGGCTGCCCGCCACGCGCGCGAGAAAAAGGTGCCCTATCTGGGACTATGCCTGGGAATGCAGTTGATGTGTGTCGAATTTGCGCGTACTGTGCTTGGCTACGAAGACGCCAACTCCAGCGAGTTTGACCGTGCCACCAGCCACCCGGTGATCGACCTGATGCTCGAACAGCGCGGGATTACCGACATGGGCGGTACGATGCGCCTTGGCCTGTATCCGTGCGAGTTGCAGGCTGGCACGAAAGCGGCCCAGGCTTACGGCGTTGCGCATGTCGACGAGCGCCATCGCCACCGCTTCGAGTTCAACAATCACTATCGCGACGAGTTTGAAAAAGCGGGTATGGTTTTTTCCGGGGTGTCGCCGGATGCCAAATTGGTCGAGATTTCGGAAGTCAAGGACCATCCTTTCATGGTCGGCAGCCAGTTCCACCCGGAATTTCTTTCGCGCCCCAACCGTCCACATCCGCTTTTTCTTGGATTTGTGCGCGCCGCAGCGGAACGGGTTGGGGTTAAGGGAAAGAAGGTAAAATAAGGCTGGTTTTGCGGCTATAATTGCACATCCAAAGGAGAATGACCATGCGCGAAGAGACTCGTCCCCCCATTATTATTTGTAAGGATGTCAATAAGTGGTATGGCAGCTTCCAGGCGCTCAAGGATATCAACCTTGATGTGCGTAAGGGCGAGGTCATTGTTATTTTTGGCCCGTCTGGCTCTGGTAAATCCACCTTTATCCGTGCCATTAATCGTCTCGAAGAGCACCAAAGTGGAACGATCATTGTGGATGGTATCGAATTGAACAACGATACCCACAACATCGAGATGATTCGCATGGAAACAGGCATGGTTTTCCAGCAATTTAACCTTTTCCCGCACCTGACCGTGCTGGAGAATGTCATGCTGGCGCTTATTCAGGTGCGCAAGTGGAGCAAGGAAAAGGCTGAAGAAGCTGCCTTGCAATTGTTAAACCGGGTTGGCATCCCAGACCAGGCCCAGAAACATCCCGGCCAACTTTCCGGCGGGCAGCAGCAGCGTGTTGCGATTGCCCGCGCCCTGGCGATGCAGCCCAAGATCATGTTGTTCGATGAGCCTACCTCTGCTCTCGACCCGGAAATGATCAAGGAAGTTCTGGATGTGATGGTTGAACTGGCGCGTTCCGGTATGACCATGCTGGTCGTGACCCACGAAATGGGCTTTGCCAAAGCTGTTGCTGATCGGATGGTTTTCTTTGATAAAGGGCAAATTGTTGAAATTGGCACACCTGAGCAAATCTTCAATGCGCCAAAGGAAGAACGCACCCAGTTGTTCCTCTCGCAAATCCTGACCCATTAGGTCGTATTCGTTATAAAACTGTAATGTCGCCAGCCCGTGATAAGGGTAAGATTTAATGCAAGACAGAATTTTCTGTCTTGCATTTTTTGTCTATGAATCTTTTGCCATTCATGCAGTTCTTTGATAGTTGCCCAAAATGTGGGGGCCTATCACTGGAATTCCTAAAGAGCCGTTCATGCCAAAAATTTACCTGGAATGTTGATGATATGCTCGAACTTTTGGGGTGTTATTAATATAGTGAGGCTTATCTCATGACCGCTAAAATCATTCTCAACCCTTACTCAAATCGCTGGAACGCCCGCGCCCGCTGGCTACAGGCTGAAGAAGCCTTGCACGCCGCCGGAGTCGATTTTGAATTAGCGATTTCTGAAGGCCCCGGCTATATCACCATGCTGGCTGAGCAAGCTGTGCGAGATGGTTTTTCTCCCATTGTGGCTGCCGGCGGCGACGGGACAATTGGTGAGGTAGTTAACGGTCTGTTGCATGCAGCCGGGTCGCCGAATGGCCCGTTGGCAACCCTGGGTATCCTGCCGTTGGGTACGGCCAACGATTTTGCTGAATATGCCATGGGCCTGCCGCTTGATTTATTTGCCGCAGCGCGGATTATTGCGGACGGCAAATCCCGCTTGGTCGATTTGGGACAGGTCAACGAGCGTTATTTCATCAATAACACCGCACTGGGGCTCGAACCATACATCACCATGATCCAGAGTCGGATTGGTTGGTTGAAGGGAGTCCCGCGCTACCTGCTGGCGGCCGTGCGTGGTATCCTGGACCGTCCGGCCTGGAATGCAGAAATGGAATGGCAGGATGGCAGCTATACCGGGCCGATTTCTCTTATCTATATCGGCAATGGTGGCCGTAGTGGCGGCGTCTTTTTTATGTCCCCTCACGCCGATCCGGCTGACGGCAAGTTGACAATTGTGCATGGTTATCGCCCCAGCCGCCGGGATATGTTCCAGTTGTTGCCCAGGGCAATGAAACCCGGCCCTGGTAATTACGTTGAAAGCCCCGGGGTGAGCGAGTTCCACAGCAATTGGCTTCGAGTACGCCTCGACCGCCCCAGTCCGGCTCATGCCGATGGTGATATTTTCTCCACATCCATCCAACAATTGGATTACCGCATTTACCCGGCGTGTATGCCTGTTTTGGGTCAATAACCAGATTTCATTGGCCCGGCGCGAATCAGGTAAAATACGGGGATATGAATCAAAAAGCAGCGGCTCTGCGTAACACCTTCACTGTATTATTTATTATATTTTTTGCGGTTGCCATGTTAGGCGGCTTATTTTGGGTAAACCTCTTCTATATTCAGAGAACTGGCCTTAGTTTAGATTTTTTGCCGCTCTGGAAGGGCGCAAACAACCTGCTGATCGAGGGGCTGACCCCTTACGGCGAATTCACCACGTACGAAATCCAGAAAATAGTTTATGGACGCGCGGCCGGCCCCGGTGAATTACCTCTACGGGTGGGCATGCCGTTGCCGCTTCTACTGCTTTTCCTGCCGCTGGGAGCTTCGTCAGATATGGAACTGGCGCGTGCAGTCTGGATGGTGATTCTTGAAATCGGCCTGATCCTGCTGCTTGTTTTTTCTCTGCACCTCTCGCAGTGGCAGACGACCTGGTTTTCGTTGTTATTCCTGTTCTCGCTGGGGTTCCTTTGGGCATTTTCGGTCAGCGCCTTGCTTGCGGGCAATGCTGTCATCTTGCTGGCGATGTTTTTATTCGGCTCTATGTTGGCCCTGCGCGCCTCGCTCGACGAGCTGGCGGGTATGCTGTTGGCGCTTTCTTTTTTTGACCTGGAAACCGGTGGATTGCTTTTGCTCTTTCTATTGGTTTGGGCGCTTCTCAATGGACGCTGGCGCGTGTGGGCAGGTTTGTTGATGACCCTGACCATCTTGGGGGTGGTTGCTTTTATTATCGATTCAAGTTGGGCGCTCTCATTCTTAATGGCGACCATCATCAACTGGCAAGCCAACGTTGACCCATCCACTTTCTCATTGTTTACCGCCTGGTTCCCGGGCCTGGGAGAGCGCATTGCCTGGGGCTTGGCTTTCGTTGTCTTGCTCCTGCTGATGGTCGAAAGCCAGCAAGCGCTCAAGCGCAGCGCTTTACAATGGTTTTGGGTTGCCTGTCTGGTTGTTGCTGTGACTCCGCTGGTCGGGTTGCCTGTTCGGCAGGCTGGGCTGGTCACTCTCTTACCAGCCTTCCTGCTTTCAGCCTCGGTGTTGGTTCAACATTGGCCCGCGATTGGGCGCTGGATCAGCCTCGTTATCCTGTTGGTTGCCCTTGGCGCTTCCTGGCTTTTTGTCACGCTTGACATCCAATCTGGCTTTTTGTGGATGTCCCTGATGACGATTTTCCTGCTCTACTGGGTGCGATGGTGGGTGGTGCGCCCTGCCCGTCTGTGGGCTGATCGAATTTCGACTGAGAAAAGTAGTTATGCCTCGCAGTAATTTGTTGGTCTTATTTATTTTGGGCCTAGCCGTTGCCTCAGGGGTGGCCTGGTTGCAAAATTCACCCGGCTACATGGATGCCGACTATTACATGGCGGGCGGCTTGCGATTGGTGCAGGGACATGGATTCAGCGAGATCATTCTTTGGAATTACCTTGATGATCCGGCAGGCTTGCCTCATCCATCCCACAGTTATTGGATGCCGCTGGCCTCCATCCTGGCGGCCTTCGGCATGTGGATAACCGGTCAGCACGATTTCTTCTCGGCCCGCATTCCGTTCATTCTGCTGGCAGGCTTCGTCCCGCCGTTGACGGCCTTGCTGGCCTACCGGTTGACCGCGCGCCGCGATCTGGCCTTGCTCTCTGGTTTGCTGGCGGTTTTCCCGGCTTACAATGTGTCATACCTCGCTGCGATAGATAACTTTACGATTTATCGCATTTTGGGCGCGATGTTTTTCCTTTCTTTGTCAAAAATCTCTTATAAAACAGCCTTAGGGTTGGGATTGGTCGCAGGCTTGATGAACCTTTCCCGCACCGATGGCTTGCTATGGCTGGCCCTGGCTTTTCTTGTTGTCCTTCTCCACCTGTTTTCCCTCCATCATTTTGATTTGCACCGTTGGGTCAGGCCATTTTTGTTTTCGGGGCTGTTGATTCTTCTGGGTTACTTGTTGGTAATGGCTCCCTGGTTTGCCCGCAACCTGTCCGAACTTGGCGCACCGATGGCCCCTGGCGGTTCGCGCGCCATGCTGCTGGTCAAATATGAAGATACCTACATTTACCCCGCTTCACAATTGACCTTGGAACGCTGGCTTGCTTCAGGCTGGCAGTCGATTGTCTCTGCGCGATTGAACGCGCTCTGGATTAATCTGGGAACCGCGCTTTTCGTTTTCGGTGGTATTTTTATCGGGCCTTTTATCCTGGTTGCCTGTTGGAAGTTGCGTCGGGATTTACGTATTCAGGTTGGCGCATTGGGATTCGCGGCCCTCTTCCTGGTGATGACCCTGCTTTTTCCCTTTGCCGGGCCTCGCGGTAGTTTCCTCCACGCCGGGGTGGCTTTTATGCCGCTTGGTTGGGCAATCGCGCCTATTGGTCTCGAAGCGGCCGTGGCGGCTGCCCGCCGTCGTAACTGGTTTACGCCCCAGGCCCAGCGCATTTTCAGGGTTATCTTGTTCGCCGCCAATCTGATACTGACCTTGCCTCTTGTTCATGAGCGGGTTGTCAGCAGCGAGTGGGATTTGCCCGAACAGACTTTCCGGCAGGTCGAAGCCGGTTTGGTGCAGGCAGGCGCGGATCCGGGTGATGTCGTTATGGTGACCAATCCGCCCGGTTATTACCTCGCCAGCGGACGCGCTGCGGTTGCAAGCCCTGATGCTGAACTCGAACAGGTTCTTGAAGCCGCCCGTGTCTATGGTGTGCGCTATCTCATTCTTGAGCGCACATCGATTCCAGATAGGCTCGTGCCTTTTCTTGAGTTGAAGGTTTCCTCCCCGAACCTGCGATTGGTTTTCACGCAAGAAAATGGCGTGGTTGTGTACGAATTTCTCCCGGAAGAATGAAATGCCACGAAAAACAATTTTCCTGCTTGCGCTCTTTTCGGCTTTGGGAGTCGTTGCTTATGTCCTGGCGGCGGCCTGGGTTTATCGGCCCGGTTTTCCGCTGGATGACTCCTGGATTCACCTGACCTATGCCCGCAACCTGGCCTTGCTCGGTGAGTGGTCTTTCCTGCCCGGACAAAGCTCCGCCGGTTCGACCTCCCCTTTGTGGACTTTCCTGCTTGCGATTGGCTTTTTCTTACCCGGCGCGCCCTACCTGTGGACATATTTTCTGGGCGGTCTGATGCTTTTCCTGCTGGCCTGGCGGTTCGAATTGACCTTGCGCCAGTTGCAGCCCGCTTATCGCTCGGTGATGCCCTGGGCGGGGCTGCTGATTGTCTGTGAGTGGCGGCTGGCCTGGTCTGCCGCCTCGGGCATGGAGACTCTCTTACATGCCTTTCTATCGCTGCTTGTGCTTTCTTTCCTGATTCTTAATCAGCCGCGCTTCCTGTTGATTGGCATTCTGGTCGGTTTGAGCGTCTGGTCGCGCCCCGATGGAATTACTTTGCTTGGGCCGGTTGGCCTGTTTGCGCTTTTACAGCCGATAACCTGGCGTGAAAAATTTGGCGCGATGGGACGGGTTTTGCTTGGGTTTGCGTTTTTGTTCGTCCCTTACCTGTTTTTTAATCTCATCCTGGCTGGCAAGCCCTGGCCGAATACTTTTTATGCCAAGCAGGCTGAATACGCTTTCTGGCAAGCCGAGCCGTGGTCTGTAAAATTATGGGAATTTGCCACCACTTACTTCATCGGTACAACATTGGTTCTTCTTCCAGCCGTGTTTATCCGGATTTTTGATGCGGTGCAAAAACGTGGCTGGGGTGTTTTACTCTCTTTTATTTGGTTGGTGGGTTATATCGCCATATATACGAGCCGTTTACCGCTTTACCAATACGGACGCTATCTCATGCCGACCATCCCAATTTTTCTCTTGCTTGGCATGGTTTTCCTGGCGTTCTGGCTGTCGGATGTTCGTACCCACGCCCAGCGGCGGCTGCGCTTTGCCTGGCTCACTTTGATTGGATTGTTTGGTTTTATTTTCTGGGGCTATGGCGGATATTTTTATGCCCAAAATGTTAATTGGATTGAAAGTGAAATGGTGCAGACTGCGCGTTGGACTGTGCAAAACTTGCCGCCTGATGCGCGAGTTGCTGTTCACGATATTGGCGCGCTGGGATATTATGACAGCCAGCGCCAGATAATCGACCTGGCCGGGTTGATTTCGCCAGATGTTGTTCCTTTTATTCGTGATGAAGACAAACTTGCTCAATACTTGCTTGAACAAGGCGCGACTCATCTGATTGTTTTTCCGGATTGGTACCCTGTTCTGGCTTCTAATTGTCATCCAATTTATGAGGCTGATGGCCCATCTGCCGGGCAGAGCGGGCAGGGAAAAATGACCGTTTATGACTGCCAGAAACCTTAAGAAAACGCTGCTCCTGTGCTATACTCACCCTAGGTAGGCTGACTAATGAGTAAATTGACCCTTGTGATCGTAGATGACCATCCACTTTTCCGTCAGGGAATTGTGGATACTTTGTCATTGGAGGCAGATTTGCACGTTATCGGTCAGTCTGCGCACGGCGAGCAGGGGCTTGAACTCATACGTGATCTGTGTCCTGATATTGCAATTGTAGATGTCAATCTACCGGGCATGAATGGACAGCAAATCACCCACGAACTGGGCGCTGAAAAAATTTGCACACGCATTATCTTGTTGACAGCATATGACGATATTGAGCAGACCTTGCACGCTGCTATTGCAGGTGCTTCTGCATATTGTTCCAAAGACATCCAGCCTGATGACCTCTTGGCAGTTATTCGCTCAGTGGCGGCAGGTTTGTATGTCATAAATAACCATGTGATGACGCCCGCAGAATTCAAACTGTGGTTGGAAAACCAGATCGAATCATCGCGGCGTTCTTATTCTGAACCGGGCAGCCCGTTTCATCCTCTTTCTGAACGTGAGATGGAAGTACTTAATTGTGTTGTCGATGGCATGAGCAATAAAGAGATTGCCGGGATTTTGGGAATCAGTCATCAAACGGTTAAGAATCACATCACCTCGATTTTACGCAAGTTCAATGTTGAAGATCGCACCCAGGCTGTTGTTTACGCCTTAAAACGCGGCTGGGTCAAACTGCGACCAGATGATCGCTTGCAGGAGTAACCATGACAAATACAGAAGAAGCCATCAATCCTATTGAAGAAGCCCGTAAGAGCATCCAGACTGTGCTGGATGAAACCAACCGATCCTTGCATGAAGTGACTTTAATGATCGAACAAAGCCAGGTTGAAGTGGGTAAATTAACCCAGCGAAATGCTGCGATCACGGCCCACCTTCAACGGGTGCAGGCTCAAGGCGATGCTGCTGAAATTGAAGAAGTACGCATGGCATATGGATCGGCTCTTGATGCTCAACAGCGTCTTTTTGTGATGCGTGGACAATTGGAAAAACTACAGAGTGACCAATCACATTTGCAGCAGTACAGCACTTCGCTGAAGGATGTTTCAAGTCTCCTGCAAAGCCGGGAAGTAGCAATGACGGGCGTGTCACAGAAGTCGCAGCCTGCCGGCATGGAGATGATCATTCAAGCTCAGGAAGCCGAACGCCAGCGCCTTTCGCGTCAAATGCACGATGGGCCGGCACAGGCGCTTTCAAACTTTATCTTGCAAACAGAGATCGCCATGCGGCTGATGGATGTGGACGTTGCTCAGGCGCGCGAGGAATTGTCCAGCCTGAAAGCATCGGCAATGGGCACGTTTCAAAAAGTGCGCAACTTTATTTTTGAACTGCGCCCTATGATGTTGGATGATCTCGGGTTGATACCTACCATCAAACGCTATGTGGATTCGTTCAAAGAGCAGGCTGGTTTGGATGTGACCCTGACCGTGACCGGACAGGAACGCCGTCTGGAATCATATCTTGAAGTGATGGTTTTTCGCGCTGTTCAGGAATTGCTTGGAAATGCGGCGCGTCATAGCCAGGCCAGCCAGGTTAAAACACAAGTGGATATCAGCGACAACGCTATCAGGGTGGTGGTTGATGATAACGGCAAGGGCTTTGCCCCTGAAATTCTGGAGCAGGGTAACAGCCTGGGCTTGGGCCTAATCCGTGAGCGGGTTGAAATGCTTGGCGGCTCGTTTGATCTATCTACGATTTCTGGAAAGGGCACGAGAGTGACTTTTTCGCTGCCTGCCACGGCTGTTTGATCACTTGCATTTCTGTAAGTGAAAATCACTTGCCTTTTGTGTGGTTTTACATATAATGAAACTAGTCTGATTTATGACAACTTTATGAACTGAAAGGAGGTGAAAGACATGTTATTCGCGAAGAAAGAAAAAGGCCAAGGTTTAGTTGAATATGCTTTGATTCTCGTTTTGGTTGCCATTGTAGTTATCGCCGCCCTCACCATTCTCGGACCGATCATTGGTAACGTTTTCACCAAAATCAACACTGGCTTGGCCAACTAGTTTTAGTTTGTCTTTGATAAAAAGGAACCTGTCAGTCAGGTTCCTTTTTATTTTTTGTTTTTCGATAAAAAATATCCCAAGAGTACGATTACACTATAAACAAATATATATTTCAAGGTATTTGGAAATGCAAAACCAAACAGCAATAATAAGGAAATGCTTGAAGGCAAAAGCATCAGTTTTTTCGCTGATATTAAGCCTTCCTTGCTCCAGATTCTGATCAAACAGAAAATGGGAATAAGCAACAAGGTCAGTTCATGGTAATGCGCATAAGGGACCAGCAATAACCCAAGAATCACTACCAGCCCAACGTGTTTTTCTGTTATTTTGTCGCTTTTTTTCCACCAGATGCTGATGGTTGTCAGTCCAATCAGGAATACACTCCAAATCTGGTTTCGATAAATCCCCTGGTTCATATTTTCAAAATTGCGCCTGATAAAACCGGACAAGGTGGGCATATCGGTCGCGTGGGGAAGATTCCACATGCCGCTTTCGACAACTTGAATAATATGCAGGTAGATGGGCAGTTGACCCGGCCCAATCAAGAGCAAACTAAAGATTGCCAGCCCAAACCCGCCAATGAGTGCACCCCAAAAAACCCTTTGATGCTTGAAAATGAAAGGAAGTGTATATAGAATTGCCATTTGCGGACGGATGGCACTCAGGCTTAACCCCAGACCTGAAAGGGCGGGTTTGTTACTGAAAAATTGATGCATCCAAATAGCGGTTCCCAGGGCAAGCACAGCAGTATCCTGTCCATTCATTAATCCTGAAAAGGTTGGCGTGAAAAGGAAAGCACCCAGTCCAAGAATCCAGGCTTCCTCTTTGGAGAAATATCCCTGCGGCAGGGTTTGCACGAGCAGATAAACGGTCAGGGCATTCAGAGCCAGCAGGATAATTGTCCAGCGAATCAGGGAAGCGGTATAGTCTGAGGTAGTTATCAATCGCACCAGCGGGACAATAAAAGGGGGATGCGTGAAATATCCGGTCTGGTTGGGGTGAAATTCAAAGCCAATCACTTCGGCTTGCAGGTTTTGTTGTTTTTCAATATCATATATGGCTGAATAGCCATATAGTTGGGAAAGCCTGGCACCGGTAAACAAGCCGATAAAATCGGAACCGGTGCGTTCAACGTGTGTATTAATCATTTTGAGCCATAAAAAGCTATAGATGATGAATAATGATAATAGACATGTGATGGTAAAAACCTTCACCCAGTTAATGGCAGGTTTCATGGATGTAATTCCTGTTTCTGTTTTTGAACGCTTATAATTGTCAATACGATTATATTAACCTCTTTTTACTTTGCCTATGAAACATGAACCGTTTTTCGCCTAAAACTTTTTTCCTGGCAATCCTTTTGCTGGCTGTATCTTTGCGATTGCTTGGGATTGTTTCGCGGCCTTTTTTGCTGTCTAAGTTACTTTCAATAAATTTTGTCAGGTTGAGATAAATGACGATGATACAGGCAAACACAAGGGCAATACTTCAAGGCGTTGTTATTTGGTTAGGTTCGGCCTTCTTGCTTTCCTGGTTTTGGGATTCCTGGTTATTGGATGGCCCGCATGGCCCTTATCGCTGGGTAGGCATGGACTTTGTGCCGTTTTGGGTTGGGGTGCAGGAAATGCTTAATGGGTTGAATCCATATACACCAGAAGTGACCCTGAAAATTCAGGAGGTTATTTATGGCGGCCCGGCTGGTGATTATGACCCGATGATGTTTGTTTACCCGGCCTGGTTATTTATTGTTATTCTTCCCTTTTCGTTGATTCCTTTGAAGTGGGCAGTGCTTCTTTATGCCAGTGCACTCATTTTACTTCTTTTTTTGATATTGAGAAATTTGTCGGTAGTTTGGACAGCAGAAAAACCAAGGAATTTTTTTCTGCTTCTCCTCATCTTTGGGGCCTTGCCGTTTGGGATTGTATCGGTTACAAAAGGACAGTTGGGCTATCTCAGTCTGATTGGATTGTACTTGGCCCTTTATTGGTGGAAAGAGAAACCTACCATTGCGGGGATTGCGCTTGGCTTTGCCTTGATTAAACCAACCGTGACAGTTGTTCCTGTGCTGGGATTTTTGTGCTGGGCGCTTTATACCAGAAAGTGGCCTTTCTTTTTTGGGTTTGCGGGTTGGATGCTTTTCTTATCGCTAACCAGTTTTGCGATATCTGGCTTTTGGATACCTGAATATTTGCAAATGTTGAGCATAACCGGAGGCATGCCGGTTTTGTGGAGCGCCCAAATTCTGCCCTCCCCCTGGAATTACTACTATATTGCTTATTTTTTCGTTCTATTGGGATACGGCTTGTTCATAACGATTAAAACTGCCGATATCCGTCCCTGGTTTTCGGCAACCATTCTGGCCGGGATGGGGCTTACGCCCATGCGCTGGATCTATGATTTGTTTTTGGGAATCCTGGTTCCCAATCAGACCCCCAAGGTTTCGGTCCTGGCGCGTATCAGTGTTGGCCTGGCCGTTTTATCTCCCTGGTTGCTGGTCTTAATAGATGAAAAAATTCGCGGCGAGTTTGCTGTGATTTTCTTTCCGCTTATCTGGTCACTGGTTTTTCTTGTTGAAAATGTTCCTTTTCGCTGCACTGGGGCTTGGCGAAAACGAGACTCGATTCAGGATGATTTGAATGGATAAACCTGCCAACCGGTCCTGGCTGGTTTTGACAATCTCTCTCGCCTGGCTGCTGCTTGTCAGCATTGCTTATGTTTACACCCACAAAGCCTTCTCGCCAGAAATGCTGCTGGTCGTGATAAAAAACATCTGGCTTCTTGGCCTATCTGCTCTTCTCATGAGTCTTTCTGGCGGATTGGGACGAAAAATTTATAAACTATTTGGGGTTGATCAATCGCTTTCTGCCTTTACTTGCCTGGCAATTGGATTGGGCATTTTTTCACTGCTCATTCTCTTTGTTGGGGTCTTCATCGGCGTTAAAGCCTGGCTTTTTGGGTTGCTCGCCGGCGCTTTGGTGGCCTGGCTCTGGCGGGAGATGATCGAATTCTGGCGGCAGGTTGGGCAGACCTGGCAGAGACTCCAGCCTGAACAACTCTCTGAAAAACTATTTGCTTTCATCGCCGGGATTATTCTTCTTGCCAATCTCTCGGTTGCGTTTGCCCCGCCGCTGGCTTTCGATGCGCTGGTTTACCACCTGACCCTGCCTTTGCGTTATCTCCAGACCGGGCAAATTATTTATATTTCAGATATCATGTTTTGGGGAATGCCGCAACTGGCAGAAATGCACTATCTTTTCATGCTGGCCCTGGGTGGCGAATCAGCCCCGGCTGTTTTGGGGTGGATGCTTGGCTTTCTGACCTTGTTGGCCCTGGGACAGTACGTCGGCCAAAAATTCGACCGCCCGGCGGCCTGGTTTGGGATTGCGGCCCTGTTGAGCGGGTTTACCTTCTCGCGCCTGTTGGGCCTGGCGTACATCGAGTGGTTTTTGCTTCTTTATGCGTTGACCTGGTGGCAGGTTCTTGAAAGGGCGCTCCTGCCCGGCTCGGAGCAGCGTTGGATTGTCCTGTTGGCTGTCGTGGCCGGGTTTGCCCTCAGCCTGAAATACACCGCCGGGGTGCTGGTCTTGCTCAGCCTCCTGGCTTTACTCCTGCGCGGGCGCGGTTGGAAGCGGAACCTGGCCGACCTTTTGCTCTTTGGCCTTCTCGTGACCGCCGTCAGCCTGCCCTGGTGGATAAAGAACCTTGCCTGGACGGGCAACCCCTTCTACCCGCTGCTTTTCCCCGCCGGGGCAATGGATGCCACTCGCTACGATTTCTATCACAACATTCCTTCCAGTATGACCTTGCTTCAGGCCCTGGGCCTGCCCTGGTATGCCAGCATCTGGGGCGTGGAGGGCAAACTTGGCCCCTCGGCTTCGATTGGGCCGCTCCTGTTGGCTTTTTGGCCGCTGGCCTATTTCGACTGGCGCGCTTGGACGCAGGAACAGCGCCGCCTGATTCTGTTGGCAACCCTGCTTCTGCTGGCCGGTTTTGTTCTTTGGGGCGCTGCCAGTTTTCAGAATGGGTTGTTGGCGCAAACCCGCCTGTTTGTGGTCATTTTTCCGCTATGGGCCATCCTGTCGGCGGCGGGTTTTAAATCTGCCATGCGGATACGATTGGCCTCGGTTCGCCTGGGGCAGATTGCCCTGGCGATTGTGTTGATGTTCCTTGTCTTTAATGTGTTCGAGACTCTCTCCGAAGTGCTGCCTAAGCGAGCCATCGAAGCCAATTTCGGTCTTTTCAACCGTGAGGCCTATCTGGAGCGCAATCTGGGAGGCCTGTATAATGCCAGTAAAACCATTCAGCAACTCCCGCCTGATAGCAAAGTACTCATGCTCTGGGAGACGCGCAGTTTTTACTGCGCTCCGGTCTGTGACCCGGACGAAATCATCGACCGTTGGTATCATGAAGCCCGCCTGCACAGCTCTGCCGAGGAGATTCAGGCCACGTGGCGCGAGCAGGGCTACACTCACATGCTCATTTGGGAGCAGGGCTTTGAATTTGTGCGCGATTTTGACAACGCCAAATTCAACCAGCGCGATTGGCTGCTGCTGGCCGATCTGCGCCGCGCGCTTGGCCCCGGTCAGCAAACCGAAACCTATAGCCTGTATCCGTTGACCCCTGACAGGATGATAACGCCATGAACGATTTGCGTGCGAAGTTTTCCCAACTGCTTCCCCACCTGCACTGCACCGAACGCAGTGCGGCGCAAGTGGGGCTGGTTGCCTTGTTGTTCGTCAACCTTATTATCGGCCTGCTGACCCTGACCGATTACGGCGAATCTTGGGATGAATACAACTTCTTCAACTACGCCGAAGAGTCCCTGGCCGCCTATCCCGGCCTCTTCCAGCCCGGTTTCGAGCGCACCTTCAGCGACCCGACCCTGCGCCATTACGGGGCCTGGTTCCTGATGACCTGCGTGCTGGCGGCGCGCCTTTTCCCGGATTTGATTATCTCGGATGTTGCCCATTTCCTGACCTTCTTGGTATTCCAGGGCGGCATTGTCCTGCTCTACCTGCTCGCCCGCCGTTGGCTTGACCCCTGGCCGGCTTTCGGCGCGGCCCTGCTCTACGCCACCCAGCCCGTCTTGTGGGGGCACGCCTTCATCAACGCCCGTGACATTCCCTTCCATGTGACGTTCATGGCCGCGCTCTATTTTGGGCTGCGCTTCAGTGATTCGCTCCTGCCCCTTCCTGAAACCCAAAAAATAAAACTGGATACCAGCGAATGGGCGCGCCTGGGCTGGCCGCTGCGCATCGGGTTAGTCTTGCTGCTCCTGCTGGGGATGCTTGCCTTCGCCTGGCTGGCCTTCAACCTGTACGCGGGCTGGATGTCTGAAGCTGCGCTGCGGGCCGACACCTCCGACGCGCGCGAACTCGACCTGTACCTGCGCCCCATTTTGGGACAGTTCTGGGCCGGGCTGATATTTTTGGGCCTGACCCTGGCCTGGTCGGCGCTCCTGTTCCTTTCGCGCCTGCTTGGCCTGCGCGCTGCGCTCTGGCAAAGCGAACTGCAACCCTTTGCCCATCAACTCGGGCAGGTTTTTCGTTCGTCTGCCTTCTGGCTGGCGGCGATTGCCCTGGCCCTCACAGTTGGGATTCGCGTTATGGGCGGCATGGCGGCGGTACTGGTTGTCGTCCATGCCTTTTGGCGCGTACGCCGTGCGGCCTTCCTGCCCGTCTTTTTTTATGGGGTTTTCGCCATCCTACTGGTCATCCCCACCTGGCCTTATCTGTGGGGCGAACCGCTCCTGCGCCTGCTGATTACCTTGCGCCTGATGACCGCTTTCCCCTGGCCAGGGCAGGTATTGTTTGCCGGAGTATCCTATGCTGGCAATGAACTGCCCCGCGCTTACTTGCCGACCCTGTTTGCCATCCAATTAACCGAATCGCTGCTGCTCCTGCTCGGCCTGGGATTGCTCTTTTTCTTGCGTAAAAACGCGCCAGGTGAAATGCTCCTGCTCTGCCTGGTCTGGTTTGGCCTGCCGATAGGAATGGCTCTGGTGGGCCGTCCCTATCTGTACGACAATTTCCGCCAGATGTTGTTTGCGCTTCCGCCGCTCTTCCTGCTGGCTGGTTGGGGATTACAAAATATCTGGCGCAGCCTGCCGCGCGCCTGGCTGAGGGCCGTCTTGCTGTTTGTTCTTCTCCTGCCGGGCCTGTTGGGGATTGCGCGCATCCATCCTTACCAATACATCTACTACAACTCTCTGGTTGGCGGTGTTTCAGGTGCGTTCCGGCAGTACGAAATGGATTACTGGGGCACCTCGTTTCGCGAAGCAGCCCGCTTCCTGAACGCCAATGCCCCCCAAAATGCCGAAGTGGTGGTCGTTGGCCCGCCTACTACCCTATGGCGTTATGTCCGTCCCGATATTCACGTTTATAATGTCGTCGAGGAAAGAAACTCATCAGACAGTTACTACCTCCTGATTTCCACCCGCAACAACCGTGACCTGGACATGTACCCAAGCGCCCCCACCGTGTACCAGGTCGAAAAAGACGGTGCAATCCTGGCGGTGCTGCGCTTTATTGAATGACGAGGCTCATGCGTGAAATTCTGGTTGTCACCCCCGTTTACAATGACTGGCAATCCCTGAAAATCCTGGCCGAATCGCTCGAACAGGTCGCGGCCAGGTTCGAACTGCACATCCGCATCCTGGCCGTGGACGATGGCTCGACCTTGCCGCCGCCCGCCCAGCTGCCCCCCAGCCTGAAACTTATCCGCCTGGCGCGCAACCTCGGTCACCAGCGCGCAATTGCCGTCGGCTTGTCCATCGCCCAGGCAATGCGCACCAATCTGCCCGTCGTGGTCATGGACTGCGATGGCGAAGACCGCCCCGAAGACATCCCGCTCTTGCTGGCAGAGTTTGACGCCCATCCCGGCCAGATCATCTTTGCCCAGCGCGCCAAACGCTCCGAGGGCGGCCTGTTCCGCATTTTTTACGCGTTCTTCAAGTGGCTCTTTCTCCTGCTGACCGGGCACAAAATCAACTTTGGCAATTTTTGCGTTATTCCACCCGCCAGCCTGCGCCGAATCGTCTATATGCAGGAAATCTGGAACCATTTTGCCGCCGGGGTCATGCGTTCCGGCCTGCCCTGGCGCACCGCTCCCACTGCGCGCGGCCATCGCTATGCCGGGCGTTCGCACATGAACCTGGTAGCGCTCGTTCTGCACGGCCTGAGCGCGATTTCGGTCTATATCGAAGTTGTTTATGTGCGACTGCTCTTTGCAGCCCTGTCCATCATAGGGCTGGACGCGCTGGCTTTTCTCGTCCTGGTCTATATTCGCTTCTTCACCCCTCTTGCCATCCCTGGCTGGGCCACCAACGTTGCCATTGGACTGACCGTCATTATGGTGCAGGCCGTGCTTTTCCTGGCTCTGCTTTCTTTCTTTGTTCTCAGCTATCGCAGCGCAAAAATGTTCATCCCGATTGTCGATTACAAAGACTTTGTCCTTGACTTTGAAAGGGAAATCCCTTGAACGAATCACAGGCTTATATCGGCTCTGAACTCGAAATTTTTGCCCATGCCCAACGCTGGAAGGCTTACTATAAAAGCCTGATTGCCCCATTTTTCGGCCAGCGCGTGCTCGAAGTGGGAGCCGGCCTGGGCGCGACCACAGCCGCCTTGTGTGATGGCAAACAGGATGAATGGATATGTCTTGAACCGGACCCCAACCTTCTCGCACAGTTACACTCCCGGCCCCTGCCGGGTTGCTGCCGTCCGCAGTTGGGATTCGCTTCCACGCTCACGCCTGACCCCCGTTTCGACAGCATTCTCTACATCGATGTTTTGGAGCACATAGAAGATGATCGCGCCGAATTGCAACGCGCCAGCTATCACTTGGCCCCCGGCGGCAAGCTAATCGTGCTTTCCCCGGCCTATCCATTTCTCTTTAGCCCCTTCGATGCATCTATCGGCCATTATCGTCGTTATACCCGCGCCACGCTCTCTTCTCTCACCCCGCCGGGCTGCCGCTTGATTCTACTTCGCTACCTCGACTCGGTCGGCCTGCTGACCTCGCTTGCTAACCGGCTTTTCTTGCGTCAATCCCTGCCCACCCATGCCCAAATCCTGTTTTGGGACCGCCGCCTGGTACCGCTCTCGCGCCTGCTTGACCCTTTGGTAGGTTTCCGCTTTGGGCGCTCGATCATCGGCGTTTGGGAAAAAGAATGAATAAACCCATCTCCTATCTTTTTCCATCCCTGCGCAACATCTTCTTCCTGGTCGTCTTCCTGGCCGCTTTGCGCCAGGGCAACCAGATGTTGAACGCCGATGGCGACCTCGGCCATCATCTGGCAATGGGGCGTTTCATTCTGGATACCGGCACCATCCCACACACTGACCCCTTCTCGTTTCGTACCGAGGGGGTGGCGGCCATCCCGCACGAGTGGTTGCTGCAAATCGCATACGCCCTGCTCGATTCTTGGTTTGGGCTGACGGGTATTGTTATCTTCTCGGCGCTCGTGTTGGCTCTGGCTTTTACCCTGGTGCTTGGCGAAGCCACCCGGCGCAGCGGCAGTTTGCTGGCCGGGCTGGTACTGGTTGCCCTGGCCCTGGCGGCCTCCGCCATGCACTGGATCACCCGCCCACATCTGGTGACCTATCTCTTGTTGGCCGTATGGCTCTCGCGCCTGGACGCTTTTTTCCGTGGGCAGGAACGCCGCTGGTGGATTTTCCCGCCTTTAATGCTCTTGTGGGCCAACCTGCATGGCATGTTCGTGCTGGGACTGCTGGCTTTTGCCATTTCGCTGGCCGGTTGGGCCTGGGATCGCTGGCTGGAAGGGCGCGAGTCATTCGTTTCGGGGCGTGACCTGGCTCTGTTGGGGATTGCCTCGACCCTGGCGACCTTCCTGACCCCCTCTGGTTTACACCTGTGGGAGACGATTTTTAACCTTGCTGGGGGCAGCCCCTTCATTACCAGCATGACCGCCGAATACCGCCCGGCGGATTTTCACAACCCCGGCACCTGGCCGTTTTTGATTTTGCTTGGGACGATACTTGCCACATCTGTACTTTCGGGGCATGCCCTGGGCATGACCGCCGCCCTGCATCTGGCCGGTTGGACGCTGATCGGTCTGTACAGCGCCCGCAATATTCCGCTGGCGGCGATTGTACTGGCCCCAATTGGAGCGCAGCTGCTCGCGGCATGGTGGCAGTCCGTGCCTGCGCTGGGGGGGCTGACGGGCTTCTCCAAAAAACTGGAGCGCGTCGAGCGTGACCTGCGCGGCTGGCTGTGGGCGGGCGGCGGGGTGATGTTGTGTTTCATCCTGATTTGGGCGGGCATGTCGCTCGATAAGAGTGCCCGGCCCTACCAGTTCCTGCCTGAACAATTCCCCGTCGCGGCAGTCGACTGGTTGGAAGCCAACCCGCCGCAGGGACGCATGTTCAACGAATTCGACTGGGGCGGCTACCTGCTCTACCGCCTGTGGCCCGAACAAAAAATCTTCATGGATGGTCACACCCACATCTATGGCGACGATTTGAGCCGCGAATACGCAGCCATCATGTCCCGCGCGCCGGGTTGGGAAGGCGTTCTGGCGAAGTATCAGATTCAATGGGCCATTCTGCGCGCCGATAACCCCCTGGCCCTCGCTCTCCGTGAGGCCGGCTGGCGTGAAGTGTATCGGGATGAGACAACTATAATTTTTATTAGGTCATGGAGCCAGTTATGATTCTCTACATTCTCAGTATTTTTCTTTCCGCATTCCTGGTCTTCCAGGTGCAACCGATGATCGCTCGTTACATTCTGCCCTGGTTTGGCGGGACGCCGGCGGTCTGGTCAACGGTCATGTTGTTCTTCCAGGTTTTGCTAACCGGCGGATACGCCTATGCTTACTGGCTGATGGGCCGCCCCCGCCAGGGACGCCTGCACCTGACATTGCTGGCCCTTTCGAGCGCGATTTTGCTGATCCTGGCAATTTTCTGGCCTTCCCCGATTACGCCAGGGCCGGAATGGAAACCCGCCGGGATTGATCTGCCGATTTTGCGCATTTTCATCCTGTTGGCGATCTCGGTTGGTTTGCCGTATTTCATGCTTGCGACCAATAGTCCCATTCAGCAGGCTTGGTTTGGGCGCGCCAATCCGGGCAAATCACCGTACTGGCTGTACGCGCTCTCGAACGTCGGCTCCCTGCTGGCGCTCCTGACCTACCCGGTCTTGATTGAACCCTGGCTTACCTTGAGCCAGCAGGGCTGGTTTTGGTCGCTTGGCTATCTGCTTTTCGCGTTGCTGACCGGTTACGGGGCCTGGCGCTCGATGCGCATTGAAGCGGCGCAGGTGGAGAGCGCGCCAATGCCTGTTCCCGCACCCGTGGCTTCCTTACAGTTCCTGTGGATTGCTTTGAGTGCAACGGCTTCGGTCATGCTACTGGCCGTTACCAGCCAGATTACCCAGGAGGTGGCGGCTATTCCGTTCCTGTGGGTGCTGCCGCTGACGATTTACTTGCTTTCGTTTGTGCTGGCTTTTTCGGGCGAGGGGCTCTATTCGCGTCCGCTCTTTAGCCTTTTGTTTGGGCTGGCCTCTGCCGCGCTGGTTTACATCCTGATTTATTCAGAGACGGCAATTGCCTGGCAAGTGGCAGTTTATGCTTTTTTCTTGTTTGTGGTTTGCATGGTGGCGCACGGCGAGTTGTACCGTTTGCGCCCCAATCCATCTCACCTGACACGCTTTTACTTGATGGTTTCGATTGGCGGCGCGTTGGGTGGCGTCTTTATTAACTTGGTTGCCCCGAATATTTTTAGCGGCTATTGGGAGTTATACCTGGGCTGGGCCGCTCTGGCCGTTTTGATGGCAGCGCTGACCTTTTATCGCCGCACCGTTTTGCCGCCGCGCTGGCGTTTTGCGCACGATGCCTGGGTGGGCGCGCTAGCGATTGCGCTGGTTGTTTTTTCTTTTTATGCGGTGAACAGTGTGCAGCAGGGCGACTTGTTTCGCGAGCGCGATTTTTACGGTGTTGTGCGTGTTCGCGGCGACGAAGAAACGTATTCCCTAGTGCACGGCGCCACCAATCACGGCATACAATACCGCGACCCTGAAAAACGCCTGCTGCCAACCAGTTATTTCTGGCGCGACAGCGGTTTTGGCCTGGTAATGCGCAACCATCCCAAATATGGCCGCGAACCGATGCGTGTGGGTGTGCTCGGCTTGGGAATTGGTGTGATGGCCGCTTACGGGAATGAGGGTGATACCTATCGACTGTATGAAATCAGCCCAATTGTTCAGGAACTGGCTGAGGGGCGCGGTGGATACTTCTCCTTTTTGGCGGATACCCCGGCGGATGTGGAAGTCATCATGGGCGATGCGCGCATCTCGCTCGAAAACGAATCCCCGCAAAATTACGACATTCTGGCGATGGATACCTTCAGCAGCGACGCCATTCCCGTTCACCTAGTGACGCGCGAAGCCTTTGAACTCTACCTGAGCCATCTGGCCCCGGATGGGGTACTGATTGCCCAGATTTCCAATAACCACCTCGACCTGCGTCCGGTCATCTGGCAAATCGGCCAGGAACTTGGCCTGACGGTTGTCTTTTTCGATATTCAGAAGATCCCGGAAGGCCATCCCGAAGCCTTTCCTTCGCAGTTTATGGCCCTGAGCCGTAACCCGGCCTATTTCGACGCCCCTGAGATCGCCGCTGTTGCCGACAGAATGGAAAATTTCAGGACTGCGATTGCGTTGTGGACTGATGATTATAGCAATTTATTCCAGGTGCTGAAGTAAGATGTTTGAGAGACTTTTTCGCTCCGTTTTTTGGGAATGGGGAAAACAGTATATTTTACCTATTCTTTTTGTTTGTTTTTTGGCAGGTTTTGTCCTGCCTATTTTATATTTATATGGTTTGTTGGGGTTTTACAGCAGGTTTATCTCGGATGATTATTGTGTTGCGGCCGTGGCACGTGATTTACCTTGGTACGAATCTCAGATTTACTGGTACACAAATTGGCATGGCGCTTATATCGTGACATTGTTTGATGAGTTCTTGCCTTCTCTTGTGCCTGACGGTTTGCCCTTTATTGTGCCTCTTTTGCTGCTGTTATGGGCACTGACTTTATGGGCAAGTATTTACGCTTTGTTTCCTAAAATATTAGTGTTTTACATCCAATTTCTGATTACCACCGTGCTGGGGCTTTCTTTTTTATTTGTATTTTTATTGCTGAATCCTCAGGTTCCACAAACCATCTTTTGGTGGTCAGGAATGCGTGCATATAACCTGCCGATTTTGGTGTTATTTGTGTTTATTTTGATTTCTAGATGGGTTACCATTTACCAGCCCAACTGTTTTCTTTCGCTATTTTTGGGGTTGTTCATCAGTTTTATATTAGCTGGTTTTGGAGAAGTGTTTAGTGCACTTTTTATCGTATTTTTTGTTTTTGTTGTCTTGCTTGAATTATATTATGATAAGAATGGTTTATTTGGAAAGCCAAAAGGATTTTTTCTGCTTGCTAGTGCAACTGGGCTTTTTGTTGGTACGATGATTATTTTGTCATCACCTGGCAATCAGGTTCGGCAGAGTTTGTTTCCTGAGCCGCCTGGATTACTGAACGTATTTTTATTTTCGCTTTTATGGTTTTCGCAGTACCTTCTTGTGCTCGTGAAAGATATTGGCCAGGTGTTGGGTTTAGTAGGGATCTATTTTTTGTTTTTCTGGGCAGGGATAGTGTCAGGCTACCGTCGCAAGCCTGACCGTCTTGGGTTGTTGTTTCTCCTGATGTCGTTTGCATTTTTATTTGGTGTTTTTATCCCCTCGGCTTATGCAACTTCTCAACCTCCTCCAGAACGTACGGTTTCTCTGGGAGTCTTTTTTTTCCTGTTATTGGTGGTGGCTTCGGGGTTTGTTACTGGACAAGAACAAGCGCGCAAGAAATCCAGGCTTTTGGAGTTTCGAACAATGGTAATCGTTTTTATAGCGATATTGTTTCTATCTTTATCTGCTCAACTAGAAAAACAAGAATGGGCAGAGAAAAAACAGGATTATGTTTTCTTTTCCCATACATGGGACAATACCCATGAGTTAATTTTGCGTGCAAAAAATAGCGGCGAAACAAGCATAGCCATTCCGCCGCTGAAAAATCTGGCATCATTAGATGACCCAACCGACGACCCTGCCTATTGGGTCAATAGATGTTTTTCGGACTATTATGATATGCAAATAACTGTTCGGCCAGGTTTCGCACCTTGATGTCAAAGTCTTCACGAAACGGTTTTCTTGCCCTAATCCCTTTCAAACGGTACACCCAGCGAGGCGGGTGGTTTGGCTTGCAGGGTGCGGAGCAGCTTTTCGATGGCGTGGCGCGTTCGTTCGGGCAGGGCGGCTAACATGCGCGCCACCCACTCGGTGTCGCCAATATTCACCAGCAACAGGGTCAGAATCATCAACGGGAAGGGCGCGACTTGCAGGACTTGTGATGGGATGCCCGGCAACAATGGCTGGAGCACTAATCCCAGCCATTGCAGGATAGCGAAAAGGTAAGCGCCAAAAGCCGCCCGCAACGGATTCCAGCCGCCGAAGATGGTAATGGCCAGGGCGATCCAGCCAATACCATCCAGACCTGAAATTGTTCCTTTCCAACCGGCTTTGACCGAAAGCGAATACATTGGGCCGGCCAGGCCGATCAGCGCTCCGCCGATGATAACGTAAATGTAGCGCAGGCGGTTGACGTTTGCGCCACGTACAAAGGCGGCAGCAGGCCGCTCGCCGATACCCTGCAACATAAGTCCCGGGCGGGTGCGGAAGATATAAGCCCAGGCTAGGATAATCAGGACAAACGAGAGATAGGTCATAATATCGTGACGGAAGAGCAGCGGCCCGATGACTGGCAACTCACTCAAGCCGGGGATCGGGGCCAGTCCCAGGCGCGGGCCAACCTGTCCCATGTAGGGATTGCCGAGAAAATAAGACAGGTCTCGGCAAGTGATGGCAAGCACAAATCCGACGGCTACCTGTGAAACTTTTAGGGTAATCGAAGAGAAGGCGACGATCGCGGCGACCAGCGCGCCAACCAGCGCACCGGCCAGGAAGCCGAGTACCAAGCTGTTGGTCTCGACCGAAACCGCAAAACCGGCCATTGCTGAGAGCAGGATGGTCCCGTTCATGGAAAGATTAATCACACCGGCCCGTTCTGAAATTGTCTCGCCAATCACGGCGAACAGGACGGGTGCGGCGCTAACGAGAACGCCAGCCAGGCCAAAGAGCAGGATTTCGGTGGTCATGGTGAGGCCGCCTTTCGACTGAAATATTTCTGGCGCGCGCCCTCTGCCAGCAGGACGAACAAGACCAAAACGCCTTGCAATACGCCTGCCAGCGAGGAATCCAGCCTGAGCACGATCGGCAATTGAATGCTGCCGATATTCAGTGCGGCGAAAAAGAGCGCAACCGGTGCGGCCCATAGGGGATGGTAATTGACCAGCATGCCAACCATTAAGCCCATGTACCCGTAGCCGCTGGAAATTGAAGGAATCAGGCGATGATAAACGCCTGTTACTTGCATTGCTCCTGCCAGCCCGCCCAGTGCCCCGCATAGGACAAATGCCAGGATCATATATTGCCAGGTTGGGATGCCGAGCAGGTACGAAGCACGCGGATTTTTGCCGACGGCTTTCAGCCGCAAGCCAAAATAGGTTCCTTGCAACAGGAAGTAAACGACTACCACAGATAGAATGGCTAAGGCCAGCGCCCAGGGACTAAGCCGTAGACTGGGGAAGGTTGAGAGCCAGAATGAGGTGTCGAACGGTTCGGTGCCGCTCATCGAAGCCACGCCGGGGCGCTTCCAGGGGCCAAAAATCAGCCAGAGCGAAATCGCAGTGGCAACAAAGTTCAGGCCCAGCCCACCGAAAATCTCATTGACGCCGCCGAAGGTCTTCAGCGCACCCGCCAATGCAGCCCATAAGGCGCCGCCCAACATCCCGGCCAGGATGGAGATGGCGATCACCAGTCCAGGGGGGAGGGGGGTATCCTGAAACAGGCGAATCGCGCCAGTAGTGAAGATCGCGCCGAGCATGATCTGACCTTCGATACCGATATTCCACAGGCCGGCGCTAAAGGTGATCAGCAACCCGGCTGAAACAAGCATCAGCGGCACCCAGGCGCTCAAGACATCTGAAATTTTTACCACCGAGCCAACCGAACCGGCAATGATATTGCTGAAGGCTTGCAGGGGAGGCGCGCCGGTGGCGAGCAGGATAAGGGTTGTAAAGACCAGCGCCAGCCCAACGGCAGTGAGGCGCAGCACAAGGTCAGTCCAGCGTGGATTACGCATGGGCGGCCTCCGTTTTCTCTGAAATAGCTTCCCAGCCTTTGCCGCCAATCAGTTGTCCGAGTTGGTCAACGCTGGTTGTAGCGGCATTCAGCGGCGGGGAGACTTTGCCCGCAAAAAAGACCAGAATGCGGTCGCTGTATTGCAGGATTTCGTCCAGGTCGGATGAAATAAAGATAATAGATGTTCCTTGTTGACAACGCTCTTTGAGTTTGTCCCAAATATACATGACCGATTCTATATCGAGGCCGCGGGTGGGATGTTCGAGCAGGATCAGGTCGAGCGGTTCGCGCAAGAGGGCCAGCAAGGCTCGTTGTTGGTTGCCGCCTGAAAGCGATTCGATTGGGCTGACCGGCGTTCCTTTGATATTGAAGGCTTTGATAAGTTTCTGGGCCTGGTTCACGGCCTCGGTGCGATTGACGAACATGCCTTGCCCTTCCCCTGCCAGGATGAAATGTTCGCTCAAGGTTAACCCTGGCACAAGTCCTTCTTCGAGGCGGGCGGCGGGCAAGTAAGCCGTGCCGTTTTTTTTGAAATGGTGATGTGAGCGGGTGGTTAAATTCTGGCCTTTGAGCAAGAGATGCCCGCCTGTTGGGCGGACAAGCCCGGCGCAGGCTTGCAGGAACAAGGCCTGGCCTGAGCCTTCCATGCCGGCCAGACCAATGACTTCGCACTGTCGCACATCCAGCGAAACCTTACGAATACTCAGACGATAATCTTCCATCGAGAGATTTTCGATGTGCAGCGCGCTCTGACCGGGCGTAAAATTGGTGCGCCCGCCAAAGGTTACCACCTTGCCAAACATCATCTCGACCAGTTTTTCTGTGTTATAGGGCGGTTCCATTGTGCCGATCAGCTTGCCTTGCTGCAAAACTGCCACACGATGACAAAGCGATTCCACATCTTCCAATTTATGTGAGACGAAGATGATGGTTTTGCCCTGGCTGGCAAGAACTTTTAGGGTTGCGAAGAGTTTGTCTTTTTGGGCAGCCGAAATGCCTGTCGTGGGTTCGTCCAGGATCAAAACGCGCGCACCCAGCCAGAGCAGGCGTAAGATTTCGAGTTGCTGGCGCTCGCCAACGGTGAGTGAGTCGGTATAAGCGTCGGGGTTTAGATTGAAACCAAATTGGGCGGCGAGCAGGTTGAAGTCCCGTTTGGCGGCACTGCGGTCAGGGAAAAGCCCGCCAGTGTTGCCGAGAATAAAATTATCGATCACCCGCAGCGGGGGGAAATCGAGCGGATCCTGGTGCAACATACCCACGCCATACTGGATGGCATCAGCGGGCGCATGAATGATTACCGGTTTCTCATCCAGCAGGATTGTGCCGTTGTCTGCCTGGATGAATCCTGAAAGGATTTTCATGAGCGTGCTTTTGCCCGCGCCATTTTCGCCAAGAATTCCTTGAATTACCCCGGCAGGGATGGATAGGTTGATGTCGTTGCTGGCGTGTACGGCCCCAAAGGATTTATGAATATGTTGGAGTTCAACGTTCATGCTTTTTCCCGACTTCTTGCACTATGGGTGATTTGAAAAAACAGGGGCAGGCCTTTAGGACCTGCCCCTGTTTTCTGAAGGGGCTTATTGCGAGACGCTTTGGCCTTCCATACCTTCAAGTAGTTGTTCGAGATACCAGACCTGCAAGTCAGTAGCTGTCTGACCATCTGCCAGGAAGGTGGAGCCGTCCTGGAAATTGAGTGGACCGCTGAACAAGTTCAGGCCACCGGCCAGTTCGGCGATGAATTTATCGAGGCTGGCAGAGGCGTCGGATGAAAGCGCCTGGCCTTTGACAAATCCGATGGTCGAAGAGTCGTGGTTGTTGATGTCTTTCCAGTCCGGGCTGAGCCAGATCCAGGAGGGTTGCCACGTGCCAGATTTTGCGGCAGTGAGGGCTTCGAGATAGGCCGGGCCCCAGTTGAAGTAGGGGACGCCCAGGCAGATTTCCTGGCCTTCTTCGCATGAACCGACATAGTCATATGGGATTGCCCAGACTTCTTTGCCTTCAGCGGCGCGCTTCTTGGCTTCGGTGACGCCCTCGGTGGTGTCGATACCGGAGAGGACAACATCGTAACCGGTGTTGAAGAAATCGTTGGCGACCTGGGTCGGGTCAGAAGTTACGCCGGGGATATTGAACCAGAAGCCAATCCAGGTGACTTTGAATTGCAGGTCAGCGGGGTCATTGCCCAGGTATTCGGTCCAGCAATGTTGAGCGCCGAGGTAGGCGGATGCGGCCAGGCGGCGGGTTTCATCGTTGATCAATGGTCCAAGGTAGCCGATCTGGCCGGTCTTGGTGGTCAGGGCGGCGGCGCAGCCAGCCATCATTTTGCCGTATTCCATGCGGGCAAAGATGTTTCCCATGTTTGGCAGACCCTTGTAGGCTTTGCCTTCTTTCCAGGCCGAATCGCCGGATGCGTGAATGACCATGACTTCGGGGTTGGCGGCAGCAAACTCGAGCGCGCTATCTTTCATATCATCTGAGTTGAAGATGATCAGTTTGGCGCCTTTCGAGACCAGATCTTCTGCCAATTGGGCGGGCGTGGTGCCGGGGCGGTCAGCCGGGTTAACTTTGTCGACATAGATCATTTCTGATCCGGCCAATTTCTCTTGAACATATATACCGCCTTCATAATGAGCCTGGCTGTAGCCGCGACCATTGTAGGGGCCGACCAGCAACATGCCAAACTTGAAGGTTTCTTCTGGTTGTGCCACAGCGGTTGGGCCGCAGGCAGCAAGCACCATTGAAACAAGGACGAGCAGCAAACTGAAATTGAATAACTTTCGCATGGGTTTCTTCCTCCTTGATGGGTTGTGATGAAAGGATAGCCTTTCATCTTTTGTGGAACTGGCATGGCGTTAAAAGGTGCTAGGCAACCTTTTGCCAGGAACTACCATATCAGGATAACCTACAGGCTGGTAAAGCACAACTGCTGAATTTCTTTTTTTCGGCTGACAAACAACACTTTTCAATTATCTCTTAAGTGTGTTGGAATGGCTGCTGAAGATGGAAATTTTTGCAGATTTTCAATACAGGTTTCATCCGGCGAAAAAGACATTTTTTACAGCGATTTTTCCAGTTCGTCAATATCCTGAATTTGCAGCGTCAAGGCATCGACCGAGACCTGTAACTCACGCAGCGAGAGGGCCAGGGATGCCAATAAGAGCAGCAGACTCAACCCAAAAACAATCTTGCCAACCAGCGCCAACCCCGCAAAGAGCAGGAACATGCACAGGACACACAGGAAAAAACTGGAAACGCCCAAGATTTGCATGTTGCGGATGATAACGATCCGATAGCGCAGGTTGTGTAACTGTCCGATCAGTTTTTTGTCTGGCTGGGCCTTGTATCGGCTATACAGGTCGCGTATCAGCGCGGCCAGCGTCAGAAAACGGTTGGTGTATGCCAAAAGAAGCAGGGAAATGGCAGAAAAAAGCAGCGCGGGGGTTGTCAGGGAAAAATCCATAGGTCAGCAGTAACACCTTGTAAGACGGGAGAGTATATCGATTTTTTTCAAGAGTGGTCAGTCTCCATTTGGGTTATTTTTCAGGCTGCGGTTTGCGCGAATTTAGCACAAAGGAACGCCAGGCCCAGCCAAGCGTAAACCCGAACACCTGTCCCAGAATGACCGCTTGTAAAAATGCTGCCAGTCCACGCCCGTCCAGCCATGCGGCTGCGCCGGGTAATTCCAGGATCAGATAGTTGTAGGTCGCCAGCCCTCCCAAAAGGACAAGCATTGCCCAGCGGATTGACCAACGCGGTTCCAATATTTGGCCCATCAACCAGTAGGTCAGCCCTGAACCACCGGCAAGAATCAACATTATCATTAGCCAGCCGAAGAGGTTTGGGTACCCGGCATTTGTCAGCGGATTTTCGCGGATGACCGGTTCGGGGGTGGTTATAGGCGTAGGCGATGGAAATTCTGTCGGTTCCGGCGTGGGTGTAATGATTACGACCGAGCTGCCCTCGCTGGTGACGTTCAACTGGATGACATCCGAAACGGTGGCGGGTTCACTCGATGCGCGGATTTCAATGTTCCCGGCCTGGTCGAGACGGAAGGTTGCTTTTGCGCTGCCCTGGCTTGTGACCGTTTCGATCTGCTGTCCAATGCCGCCTTCATCCCGAAGCATAAACCTTACTACCGTGCCATCGGGCACGGGACGCCCGTTATGATCGAGAATGACCCCTGTGCGCAGGGAGATACTCTCCCCAACTTTAAAAACAGGCGCGGGTGTGGTTTCGGGTGTGGGGGCGTCGGTCGTTTCCTCGGTTGCTGGGGGCAGGTCGAGTGAGAGTGCGATGGTCTGGTTGGGGTCGGGGAACATGGCCGAGATCAGGTCATATCCGAGGCCGGGAATGGAGACCGGTGAAGCGCCCACCGGCGTGATTTCCTGAAAGAGCAGGCGCGCTGCCACTTCAACAAAGGGCGCCGACTCGCTGTACATGCCGTAATAAGCTGTCAGGTTCGAAATATCGGTCGCATCCAGGTAGTAGGGCGCACCAAAAGCAAACAGGATGACGCGTTTGTTGAGCAGCAGGCTTTGCTTTTCAGCGAAGAAACGCTTGAATGTTTCCTCCTGGGCGCGACCTTCACTTAGGTCCAATGTTGAAAAGACCACCCAGTTGGCGCGCCGCAATTGGTTCGACAGGCGCGCGGTGGATGAGTCATTCTCCAGGTATAAAGCCAACTCGTCGAAAGAGTACGATTCCAGGTTGGCGGGCGCCACCAGTGCGCCCGTCTGCGGGCCATACAGGGCCAACACGGAAATTTTGAGGGCATTATGTGGCAGGACAATCTGCTCAGGGCAGGTGGAACATTGTTGATAGGTGCGTGTATCGGTGAAAAAAATAATGTAATCGCGCAGTCCGGGCGGATCGGGCAGGACCGTCGAAAGTTCGGCCCGCGAGGGGCTGAGCAGGCTGGCTGCCTGGCGCGCAACTTCAAAGGTCAAATCTGTCGAAGGTGTAATTGCTTCCACCAAGCTTGGGCTGGGGCGTGTGACAGCCAGGCTAAAGGAAGGATAAAGGCGATATTTGAGTGTTAACAGGCGCAGCACCGATTCATCCACGCGTTGGGCAAAGGCCGGGTCTTCGCGGTATTTTTGGGTGAAAAAATCAAGAATGCGCAGGGTGGTCGAGTAGCTATCTTCCGTATCACTCGATTGGATGCTGCCGATATACAGCAAATCGTTGCCGGCCAGAAAGGCGTCCCGCGCCACCAGACGGGCAGAAAAGTTTTCCTGGCCGGGGTCATAAAAGCGGCGTACGGCAGGCGTCCCCAGGTCGTCACTGACCATTATCCCGCCATTTTGACGCCAGGAAGCAAGTTCTGGTAAGGATAAAATCTCTCCCAGAGACTGCTGGTCGAAACTTACCGGCCGTGTGGTTGCGCGGATATTGCCCTGGAATCCCTGGTAACGAATATGCGAGACCAGCAAGCCGTCTGCCGTGCTTTCAGGGTTGGGGGCATTGCCCGTCACCGCAAAGAAAGGGGCCAGTTCGGTTTGTTTCAACTCTTCGAGCGAACGGCGCACTGTAGCCACTTCCTGCTCGGTGGGACGGTCTGTGCCGCCGCGGCCGGGAAAGTGTTTGGCGATCACAGCCATGTGCCCGTTGCTGCCTGTCTTGAGACCGCTGAGGAAGGCCCGTCCCATCTCGCTGACCCAGTACGGGTCGCCGCCAAAAACGCGTGTGCTTAGATCTGCTGAGAGCGAAGGGTTGGGGTTGCTCAAAACATCCAGGGAGAGTCCCATGTACAGGTTGAAACCCAGGGTCGATAACTCACGCCCCATCACCTGCCCGGAATCATTTGCAGCGACGACGTTCCAGGTTGCCCCTATCGCCATCTGGTCTGGCAGGGTCGTCAGGCCGGAGAGAATTTCATCGTTGGGTGCGCCGCCGCCCTCCTGGGCAATTCCAACCCAGATCGGGATGTAGGTGTGCGGCACAGACGGGTCAGATGTGCTGATCGATTGTTGCCATTCGGCGGTCTGCAAGTCGGTTATCAGGTCAGCAGCGCCAGCCACCGTATCTGGCGCTGCTAGAAAGTTGTCGTTGGCGGCAGCCAGCACTACTCCACCGATGTGATGGTTGGCAATCAGATCGTAAATTTGCGATTCTTGCGTCACTTCCGTGCCCTGAAAGGTGATCAGGAACAATTGTCCGACCCGCTCTTCGGGGGTTAGTTTCGCCAGCAATGCCGTCGCTTTTTGAGCTTCATCGCCCTGGGCCTGCGCTGAAATTGCGGGCCAGACCAGCGAAAAGGCCAGCATAAACAGGCTTAAGGCAGATAACAGGCGCGTTCTCACAGTACAACCCCCATTTTTTGCAGGATTTCGGCGTGGGTCTCTGGTTGGATATTGCCGCCCGAAAGAATTACCACGGTTCCCGGCTCGTTCCTGCCATGGAGGGCCGCCGCGAGCGCGACCGCCCCTGAGCCTTCTATTGTTTCCCCATAATGTTTCCAGGCGAAGGCGATTGCCCGCGCGATGGACTCTTCCTCCACCAAGACGATTTCATCGGCTGCCTGGCGCACCAGCGGAATGCTGATTGATCCCGCTTCGACCGGTCCGGTCAACCCGTCGGCCAGGGAGGGCAGGTCGGGCACATCTTCTTGTGTATTACGGGTGAACAGGCTGTGCATAAAAGCGGAGGCTGTGGCCTGCACCCCCACCAACCGCGCAGATGGGTTGGCCTGTTTGAGCGCCAAACCTGCCCCGGCCAGCAACCCTCCGCCGCTGACCGGTACGTACCAGGTCATTTGAGCTGTTTCGGGGTTTTGGGCCAGGATTTCCAGCGCAACTGTTCCTTGCCCGGCAATTACCCTGGCATCATTATAGGCTGAAACAAATGTGCATCCATGTTCAGCAGCGTAACGGATGGCGGTTGCCTCGGCCAGTTCGTAGCCGCCTGGCACAAGCTCGACATCTGCCCCGAGGGCGCGCATGGCTTCGATTTTGCGCGGCACGGCGTGATCTGATGCAAAGACTTTAACCGGCGAGCCGCTTAGTTTGGCGGCATAAGCCAACCCCTGGCCGTGATTGCCGGCTGAGGCCGTTACCAGCCCGGCCTGGCGTTCCCAGTCTTCAAGAGAGAGTACCTTGTTGAGCGCGCCGCGCAATTTGAAAGACCCGGTGATCTGCTGGTTTTCCCATTTAAGCCACAAATTCCGCTGCGAATCATGCGTCAGCGGCGTGGTGCGGATGTGGGGGGAAATGCGCGTTTGCGCGTCGAGGAGCCAGGTGTAGGGGAACATTCGGTAGTTAGTGTCCAGTTTTCAGTAACCAGTGTTCAGTATTCAATAACCAGTCCTTGCTTGCGCCGTGCACCAGCACAGGTGAGCGCAGTCGAAGGGCGGTATCCAGTATCCAGTCTTTTGTCATTTCGAAGGAGCCGTTCTGTGGCGACTGACACCTGCCCTGGCGGGCGGTGCCAGGGGAAATCTTGTGCCAACGGGGAAAGATTTCTCGCTGGCGCTCGAAATGACAGTTGTTGGGTCTCGATAGATTCGACCACCGCGCTCGAAATGACAATCGGTTGTGCTAAAAATGACAGGCTATCGCCCAAAAACCGACAGGGCCAGTTTTGGATCGTCGGTGAAGATGCCATCCACGCCCATGGTTTGCAGGCGGCGCATCTCGTTCGGGTCGTTGACCGTCCAGACGAAAACTTGCCGTTCACGGGCGTGGGCGCGGATAACGCTGGCGGCGCTGACATCCCCGCTAAAGGGATGTTCAGCCTGTAGCCTCAGGAAGTTGCCCCAGCGGCGCTGCCACCAGCCTGCGGGGCCGGGCAAGGCCAGTTGTCCGCGAGGCAGGCCGGGGGTGAGTGCGCCCGCCCGCATCAAATTGTGCGGAAAAAAGGATGAGTACAGCACCCGCTCTTCCATGTGGTAGCGCTTCACCAATTCCGTCACCTTGTCAACCAGCTTATCGAAGGGTGTGGCGTAGTTGGTTAACTCAATATTCATAAACAGCTTGCTGCCGACCGTTTCGAAGATTTCTGCCAGGGTTGGGATGGGTTCGCCGCGATAAGCCTCGCCAAACCAGGCGCCGGCATCCAGTTTTTTTAGTTCCGAGAGCGAATAATCGCCAACTTTTCCATTTCCGGTTGTTGTGCGGTTGAGGGTCGGGTCGTGATGGGCGACGACCTGCCCGTCAGCGCTCAGTTTTACATCGAATTCGATGGCATCCGCGCCCTGATCCGCAGCCAGCTTGAAGGCCGCCAGCGTGTTTTCGGGAGCCTGGGCCGATGCGCCGCGATGGGCAAAAACGGTGGGACGGGGCAGATCGGCAAACATCACAATTCCACAAAATAGGATGCGGCGGCGCGGCTAAGCAGCTCCCGGTTCATTTCGGGTTCGACGTTCATATAACGGGCGATGTCGATAATTTGGTCACACAGATCGCGCGGGTGCGAAGCGCGCAGTTTGCGGTTGCGTTTGATGTACCATTCCTGCAACAGGTAGGCCAGACCCTGGTCGTTATATTTGACATTCTTGGCCTGGGACACGCGGCGGAAGATTTCACGGAATTCTTCGTAAGATGGGTCGCCGATTTCGATTTTATGGCGCAGGCGGCGCAGGAAGGCTTCGTCCACCAGGTCGCGGGGCGGCAGGTTGGTTGAGAAGACGACCAGCACATCAAAGGGGACTTCCATTTTGCGGCCCGTATGCAGGGTCAGGAAGTCGACCCGGTTTTCGAGTGGCACGATCCAGCGGTTGAGCAGATCGCGTGGGCGCACTTGCTGGCGGCCAAAGTCGTCGATCAGCAGGATCCCGCCATTTGCCTTGACCTGGAAGGGCGCTTCATAATACTTGTGGGTATCGTCGAAAACCAGATCGAGCCCGGCCAGGGTCAGTTCGCCGCCGACAACGATAAAGGGGCGTTTAACGAAGACCCAGCGCGGGTCGCGTTTGGCCCCGGAACGCAGCGAGCCGGTGCCGGATGCGGTTGCGTCATCGTCTTTGGCGCGTTCGTGGTTGACCGAGTCGTAGAGTTTGATGACCTGCCCATCCACATATAGTGCGTAGGGGATATACATGTTCTGGGTCAGGATCAGGCTGCCGAAGGCGCGCGCAACGCTGGTTTTACCGTTGCCTGGAGGTCCGTACAGGAAGATGGATGTGCCGGAGTTGAGCGCCGGGCCAAGCTGTTCGAAAGTGGTTTTGGAGAGCACCAGTTGTGAGAGCAGTTGGTGCATGGCGCGAGCCGTGACGGGGATGCGCTGCCTGCTCTGGCGGCGGATGGATTGATTGTATATTTCAATCGGAACCGGGGCCGGCCCTGCGTATTGACTGCGCTCCAGGGCTTCGCGGGCGCGGTCAATGCCTGCGCCTGTGATGGCATACTGGTAGGAACCCTCTCCCAGCCCCATCGAGGATGATTTGACCTCGACCAGTTTTTCGCGTTTGAGCGATTCAAGGATCAGATCGGTGACGCCGGCAAAAGGCAGGGCAATCTCCTCGGCCACTTTGAAGCCGGAAAGATACCCCTGAAAGTAGAGAATTTTCAAGGCCAGGTCTTGCAGCCAGAGCTGCGAAAGGCCGGTATCGTCTATGCGGACAATCGGCGGCGGGACAAAGTTTGGTCCACTGGGCGGAGCGGAACGAGCGGGGAAATTGGTGTTGAGAGACATGATAACCTGCCAGAGTAAAAAAAGGATAAGTAAAAATTGGAGTACGCTAAGATTATAGCATGTCAGACTGTGATGCCTTCAATTGAACATCCCAAACTGCCCAAATTTATTTTATAATACCGCCCATGAACCTTTCTGTGATTATCCCTGTTTACAATGAAAAAAATACCGTGCGAGAGATTGTCCAACGGGTGCAGGCCACCGGTCTGGCCTGGGAAATTTTGCTGGTGGATGATGGCTCGAAAGACGGTACACGCGAGATCCTGTCTGAACTGGATGGCAAGGATGGCGTGCGCGTTATCTTGCACGAGAAGAACCAGGGCAAGGGTGCCGCTGTGCGCACCGGCTTGCAAAATGCCAAGGGGGATGTTTTGCTGATTCAGGATGCAGATCTGGAGTATGACCCGCGCGAGTATCCGGCCTTGCTAAAGCCGATTGAAGAAAACCTGGCGGATGTGGTTTACGGTTCCCGTTTCCTGGGCGCGCCGCACCGCGCGATCTTGTTCTGGAATATGGTTGCCAATAAACTGTTGACATTGATGACCAATATTCTCTACAACAACATCCTGACCGACATGGAAACCGGCTATAAGGTCTTCAGGCGCGAAATCGTGCAGGATATGAAACTGCGCGCCAATCGCTTTGATTTCGAGCCGGAATTTACCGCCAAAATCTTGAAGCGCAATGTGCGCCTGTATGAAGTGCCGATCAGTTTTAATCCACGCGAGTATTCCGAAGGGAAGAAAATCGGCCTGCGCGACGCCTTCGAAGCGGTCTGGGCCTTGCTTAAATATCGCTTTGTGGATTAGTTTCCTGCGCTTATAAAAATTGCCGGTCGAAAGTAGATTATTCGACCGGCAATTTTTTATATTTCTGCTGTTGCCGTTATTTCCCCGACTTCTCCCGCAGGGCTTTTTGCACATGCGGCTGGAGTTCTTTATTCAGCTCGGGCAATATGCGTCTCAAAATGATTAATGCTTGCGGGTTTTGTGAGGCGCTGATGGTTTGTTTGATAAAAAAAACTGTTTCGACAGGTGAAGCCCGGTGGAGTGCATTGACCAGCCCCGCCAGTTCATTTTGCTGGTTGGCGGGTGCGCTGGCAATCACCGGGCGGACGATATCGAAGACCGGCGGCAGATTTTCGAAGCCGGGATCATCCAGCAGGGGGATTAACGCTTCGATGCCGCAAGCCCACATCTTCGGGTCATTACTCGCCAGCCACTCTTGAATCAGGTTTAGGAATTTGTCAGGTGTTTCACGGCGCAGGCGGTTCAGACTGATGTTTAATAGCGCCGTGCGTACTTTTTTATCGCGCACCCGTCCAACCCAGGCGCTGATGCGTTCCACCAACAATGGCGTGCGCGGATCGATCCGTCCGAGCAGGGTGGCGGCCAGCAGGCGTGTTTCCAGATGGGCGTCCTTCCAGAGCGCATCGGTCAGGGTCATGCTTTGCTCGGGGAAGGTGGCCGTCAGCGGGGCCAGCTCAAACTCGATTTGCTTCAAGACCGATTGCGGGGAGCGGTACGAGCGCAGCACTGAAGCCGGAGCCGCTACGCTCACGCGCAGGGTGCGGTCTGCATACAGGTCAAGAATTTCGTGCAGATCATGCAAAAACGCCGCAGGCCGGTCGAATTTTTCGACCAGCGATGCGGCTTGAAGCTTAAGGCGGGCAATATCGATTGCGGGCATAGTACATGTTTAAGGTTGGAAGGTTGCATGTTGAATGGATCACCTTCCAACCTTAAAACCTTCAACTTTCAACCGTTTTTAATACGCCTTTGCGAAATAAACCTTGCGTTTGGCTTTTGCGCCGCACACGATGCAGGTTCCCTCGTGCCCGGGCTGGCCCTCGATGGGGATGCAGCGCGTGCTGGCCTTGGTATCTTCCTTGACCTTGGTTTCGCATTCCTTGCTTTCGCACCAGTACGAAAAGGCCCATCCACCCTGGACGACCTGTTTGAGTTCCTCGTAGTCCTTGGGGTCGTGGATGTGGCTGTCGCGCATGGCGGTTGCCCGCTCCAGCATGGCGGCCTGAATCGCCACCAGCATTTCGCTGACGGTCGCGGCCAGGTTTTCCTGCGAGACGAAAGACTTGCCCTCGCGGCCGGGCCTGTCGCGGCGGGCCAGCGCTACGGAGCCTTTTTCAACATCCTTGGGGCCGATTTCCATGCGCAGGGGCACACCGCGCATTTCCCAGTCGTTGTACTTGAAGCCGGGAGTGACTTCCTCGCGGTCGTCCATCTTGACGCGCACACCGGCGGCTTTCAATTCACCGAAGATCCGCTCTGCGATGGGCATCACAGCGGCCTTTTCAGTATCGCTCTTGAAGATGGGCACCATGACCACCTGAATGGGCGCGATGCGGGGGGGCAGCATCAGGCCCTGGTCGTCGCCGTGCGTCATGATAATGGCGCCGATCATGCGGGTCGAGAGTCCCCAAGATGTCGTGTAGCAGAATTCCAGTTCGTTGTTCTGATTGGTGAACTGAATTTCAAAAGCCTTGGCAAAGTTCTGGCCCAGGTAGTGGCTGGTGCCGCTTTGCAGGGCTTTGGTATCCTGCATCATGGCTTCGATGGTTGTCGACATGACCGCCCCGGCGAATTTCTCGGTTTCGGACTTGATGCCCTTGATAACAGGCACGGCGGCTTCATTGACCGCGAAATCGGTGTAGACATCCAGCATGCGCAGGGTTTCTTCGCGGGCTTCCTGCTCGGTGGCGTGGGCGGTGTGACCTTCCTGCCAGTAGAACTCGGCGGTGCGCAGGAAGAGCTTGGTGCGCAGTTCCCAGCGTACAACGTTACCCCACTGATTGATCAGCACGGGCAGGTCGCGCCAGGATTTGATCCACTTGCTGTACATGTAACCGATGATGGTTTCGGAGGTGGGACGCACCACCAGGGGCTCTTCCAGCTTTTCGCCGCCGCCGTGGGTCACTATCGCCAGTTCGGGCGCAAAGCCTTCGACATGTTCCTTCTCTTTTTCAAGAAAAGACATGGGGATGAACAGGGGGAAAGCGGCGTTGACATGTCCGGTGTCTTTGAAACGCCGGTCAAGCTGTGCCTGCACGTTTTCCCAGAGCGCCCAGCCGTAGGGGCGTACGACCATACAGCCGCGCACGGGAGAGTAATCGGCCATTTCGGCCTTCAATACCAGTTGGTTGTACCATTCCGAAAAATTATCGGCGCGGGTGGGGAGTTTTTCTTCAGCCATTTTGTCCTCATTTGTTTAAGGTTGAATGTTCAATGTTTAATGTTACAGGTTGAAAGTTGAACCTTATCAGCCCTTAGCAGGCTTTCAACGTTCAACTTTCAACAAGAGTTACAGCAGTTTCAACATCTTTCGCAAACAGCAGCAATTCTTTTGCGCTGGCAGATGTGTATTCAGCGGTCGATTGGAAAACCTGATTGAAGATGGACTGCCAGCCATCCCCAACCAGGATCAACGGCCTCCGGGGCAGGGACTCGACGATCATCAGGTTCCACATCAGGGCGATCTCGGTCAGCGTGCCGGGGCCGCCGGGCAGGGCGATGGCGGCATCGCAGCCGTAGATCAGTCCTTCCAGCCGCTCGAGAAGTCTTTTCTTTCGTCTTTCCTCTTTGACCCAGGCATTCGCGCTGACTTTTCGCCAGTTTTCGATGTCTTCACTGGTCACACCGATCACATGCCCGCCCGCTTCGCTTGCGCCCCGGCTGACAGCTTCCATCGTGCCGATGTAGCCGCCGGTCAGCACGGCATGCCCGCGCTCTGCAAGGATTTTGCCGAGGCGATAGGCTTCATCATAAGCCGTTGAACCGGGTTGCGGCTGCGCGCCGCCGAAAATAGTGATGTTCATGAGGTTAGATATTCGAGAATAGAGAATGGTAATTCGGTCAAACGTTCTTGGTCTTTAGTCTTTCGTCTTCGGTCCTTCGTCCCAACTCCGTCCCGCATTCACTTCCAGCTTTCTCAAAACAGCTTCTTCCAGGTCGATGTCTGAAACCGAAGCCAGTTGCAGCAGGTACAGGGTCACATCTGCCAGCTCGGAGGCCAGCTCGTCTTTATCGACCGGCCCCTCGCGCCATTGGAAATGCTCCAGAATTTCTGCCGCCTCCAGTGAAAGCGAAATCGCCAGGTTGCGCGGAGTCTGGGGCCGCTTGGTATCGGACTCGTACCAGCCTTTCGCGCGCACAAAAGCGTGCATTTTCTCGGTCAGTTCGGGGATGGTGAGATTTGGCATTCGCTTTCTTTACCACGACGTCGACAACGGAACACGACGGAAGAACAAGTTTTAAGGTTTTCCTTTGTGTTCCTTCGTGTCCGTTGTGGTGAAAGGTTTTTGAATAAAAAACGGCTCCTCAGGTCTGGGAGCCGCTTCAGAAAATGTCAAAACGAACCTATCCAGACCAGGAGGTTTGCCAACGCGGTGCAGGGGATGGGTTTTGTGCAATCATGCGCGTATTATACCTGATTGTTTTTGATTGAGGGGTACAATAAGCGCAGTTTTTTCATGAAAATAGGTTTTTTATGCCGCCTTTTCTCCAATTCCTGATTCGTCGTTTTCTGGCAATTCCCATCTCTTTGCTGGTTATTACCACCATTATCTACGGCGGGGTTGTTCTGACAACACCTCCTGAGGTCCGTGCTTCTATCTACATGCCAGAAACCAACGCCCGCCTGACCGAAGAGCAGAGAGAAAGACAGATTAACCTGATAATCAAGCGCTACCATTTGAATGAGCCGTTCCCGATCCAGTATTCTTATTGGGTTGTCTCATTGGTGCGTGGTGAGTGGGGCTACAGCCCAAGTTTGAACAACGATGTTCTGCCTGCTTTGTTGCAACGCACCCCTGCAACCGCCGAACTCGCGTTTTATTCCGCCTTGCTGTTCATTCCGTTGGGGCTGCTGGCCGGCGTCCTGGCAGGCTGGCGTCAGCGTGGTAAATTTGATAGCGTTTTTCGTTTGCTCGCTTTTCTGGCTACATCCATGCCTTCCTTCATTCTTGCGCTTGTCCTGATTTCCTTTTTTTACATTGGGCTTGGCTGGTTCGCTCCGGAGCGGCTGTCGATGTCCTTATCCATTCACCTTACGCCTGAAAACTTCAAAGCCTATACCGGCATGTACACGATCGATGGGCTGTTAAATGGCCGCCTCGACCTGGTTGCAGATGCTTTGCGACACCTTGCCATGCCGGTTTTCACCCTGAGCATTTATCACTGGGCTACTCTTGGGCGCATCGCTCGCTCCTCCGTGATCGCCGAACGCCGCCGCGAATATATCATTGCCGCCCGCGCTCGCGGCGTGCGCGAAAACAGGCTTATCTGGCGTCACGCCTTCAAGAACATGATTGCCCCTTCCTTCACCAGCCTGGTACTCTCTGCCGCATCCCTTGTCAGCGGCGTTTTTGTAGTCGAAATCATCTTTCGCTATAATGGTATTTCAGATATCATCGTGCGTTCCATGCGCGATGTCCCCGATGCCGCTGCCGCACTGGGCTTTACCGTATATAGTGTTGTCATCGTCCTGTTTTTGATGTTCAGCCTGGATGTCTTGCAGGCTATCTTTGACCCGCGTGTGCGCGATGAGGTCCTTCGCTCGTGAGAAACCTGCGCCGCTTTTTCTCTCACTGGCAAAACTGGTTGGGACTTGTCCTAGTCCTGTTCTTTGTTTTTGTGGCGGTCCTGGCCCCATTTATTTCGCCGGATGACCCCAAATCTCCCGGCCCATTTAGACGCAACCCTGATTTTCGTATCACGGACCGCGTTCCCAAACCTCCCGAACTTGCGCCTCCGCTCGGAACCCTGCCTGGCAACCTGGATGTTTTTCACGCCCTGGTCTGGGGTACGCGCGATGCTCTCTTGTTTGGCCTTCAAGTCACCATTTCCACCGCCATCTTTGGCGTATTGTTTGGTGTTGTTGCTGCCTATGCGGGCGGTTGGCTCAATAGTTTTATGATGCGCATCACAGACGCCTTCCTCGCCTTTCCGTCCATAGCCGGGGTTGTGCTCATCAACCAGCTTTGGATGTCCGTTATCCTCAATGCCGGGGGCGTCTATTACCAGGGAGAATGGTTCACTGAACCGGATGAATCGGCTCGTGTTGTGCTTTGGCTGCTCGATACCATCAACCCCTTGCTCCTGACCCTCATCCTCTTTTCCTGGATGCCCTATGCCCGCATCATCAATATCCTTGTCACTACCTTGAAAGAAACCGAATTTATTCAGGCTGCCCGTGCGCTGGGAGCCAGCCCGGTCCGTCTCATTTTCCGCCACCTGATCCCCAATTCCATTTCGCCGGCCTTCGTCCTGGCCGCGCGTGATGTCGGCGGCATGGTTATTTTACAGGCCACTTTCACCTTTATCGGTCTGGGCGGCGCCTCGACCTGGGGAGCAATGCTTGTCAATGGTCGCGATTGGGTTATCGGTCCGGGCGGTGGAATTTTCAGGTACTGGTGGGTTTTCATTCCCGCCACCCTCGCGCTGATGATTTTTGGCATTAGTTGGAATATGCTTGGCGACGGGATCGCTGAACTTTTTGACCCCTATGACAGGAAAACATGACCGGAAAATTATCATCCCTGCCCGTCCTGCACCAGACCCTGCTGCGCCAGATAGACTCCCAAGCTGCCGCGCTTGGCCTGCCGGCCTACCTCGTCGGCGGCGGTGTGCGCGACATTCTGCTCGGCCAGCCGGCCCTCGATCTCGATATTGTCGTTGAAGGCAACGCCATCCAGCTTGCCAATGTGCTCTCATCAAAATATGGTGGCGCACTTACCATACACACCAAATTCCGCACGGCCACCTGGCAACCCCCTGAAGGCCCGCCCCTCGACCTGATTACCGCCCGCCGCGAAACCTACCGCGCTCCGGCGACTTTACCTGATATCACCCCCTCAACCCTGGCCAACGACCTGGCCCGCCGCGATTTCAGCATCAACACCCTCGCCTTGCGCCTGGCGGACAGCACCCTGGTAGATTTGCATAACGCCCAGGTCGACTTGCAAAACGGCGTCATCCGTGTCCTGCATCCCCAGTCTTTTATCGACGACCCCACCCGCCTTTATCGCGCTGTCCGCTACGAAATCCGCTACGGCTTCACGATAGCCCCTGACACGCTGGCGCTTATCCCGCCTGCCCTGCCATTCGTCGAACGCCTGACTGCTGAACGCCTGCGCCACGAACTGGACCTTGCTTTCCACGAAACCTGTCCCGCCCGTGTCCTGGCGCGCATGTTCGAGCTTGGTCTGCTTAATGCCGTTTTGCCGGATGTCCTGCCCTGGGATTCTGATCTTGCCAAACAGCTCGATTCTGCCCTCGCAGTTCATCCCGCTCCCGAGTGGGGACTCGGCCTGACCTTCAACGGCCAGCCGTTAAACCTGGTTTTGGGCTACGCTGCCTGGTTTTCTGGGCTTGCCCAATCGCAGATCACACTCCTGCACGAACGCCTGACCTTCCCCCTGACCGTTCTCAAAAACGCCCAGGCCGTTTCTGCCCTGTTGGCCGAGCTGCCCGCCCTGGCCGGATCCAAACCCTCGGCCTGGGTGCGGCATCTGACAGATGTCCCGCTCACCGCCCTTTATGCAGCCCATCTTATCAGCGGCGAAGATGCGATTAAACGCTACATCACCGACTGGCAGCACATTCACCCCAAAACTGACGGCGACGCCCTCAAAGCTCTCGGCCTGCCCCCCGGCCCGCGCTACGCCGAAATTCTCTGGCAACTCCGCGCCGCCTGGCTGGATGGGGAAATAACGACACCCGAACAAGAACAAACCTTGTTAAACAGCTTGCTCAATTCCCCGATGACCGAGTAGCCCAGCACGCCCTTTGCGGGACATATCGAGACCCAACCTTCAACTTTCAACTTTTAACCGTCAACCGGAGAATTATGAAACTAGATAAACTCCTCACCTTTGCCACCGACCTGGCTTACCGCGCCGGGCGCATCACCCTCGGCTACTTCAACGTTGGCGTCCGCCCCGACTACAAAGCCGACGACAGCCCCGTCACCGCCGCCGACCGCGCGGCCGAAGAATTTATCCGCGGCGAGATCGAGAAACACTACCCGACCCACGCCATCCTCGGCGAAGAATTCGGCGCCACCCCCTCCGTTTCCGTCCGTGATTCCGTGAAAGAGTCCGTTAGATGGATCATCGACCCGATCGACGGCACCAAATCCTTCCTGCGCGGCGTTCCGCTCTACGGCGTCTTGATCGGCCTCGAGATCGACGGCCAGATCAAGGTCGGCGCGGCCTACTATCCCGGCACCGACGAAATGCTCTGCGCCGCCGAGGGACTGGGCGCCTGGTGGAATGGTCGCCGCGCCCGCGTTTCCGAGATCGCCAGCATGGACAGGGCCTTCGTTTGCTACACCAACGAGCGCAATATGGCCAAGCAGGGCCGCGGCGAAGCCTGGAAGCGAATCAACACTGCCGCCTACGCCTCGCGCGGCTGGAGCGATGCCTACGGCTACCTGTGTGTCGCCACCGGCCGCGCCGAAGCCATGCTCGACCCCATTATGAACATCTGGGACTGCGGCCCCTTCCCGGTTATCTTCAAGGAAGCTGGCGGCTACTTCGGCAGTTGGGATGGCCGCGAAGGCCACACCTTCGATGAAGCCCTGGCCTGTAATGCGGTTATAAAAGATCAGATGTTACGTTTGATTAATGGGTAATTCGTAGGGGCGACCCACTGGGTCGCCTCATTTCCCCTCCCCCAAATTCCCATGGTTGTCGAGCCTGTCGAGACAGGGAATTTGGGGGACTTGCTTCGCGTGGTTTTTGCGAAGGCCGGGAGGGGGCCTATCTGTAATGCCTTGCCACTTCCGAGGCATACACCGCCCCAACCGTCTTTCGGTTCTCGGCCAGCCAATCGCCCAGGCGGGTTTTGCAGCGCGGCGGCTCGGCCGAAACCAGCAGGTTTGCCGTCAGACCATCCACTTCTTCGGGGGTCAAGACCACATCGCCCACAAACAGGCTGATGAATTGTGAAGCCCTGAGCGCCACTTGTGGCGGCAAATGCACGATCGGCTTCAGGTGGCCGATTTTCTCCCCGATTAAGCGCACCAGATCATCGAAGCTGAAAATGTCCGGCCCGACGGCGTCCCAGATCAGGTTTTCATCCCGCTTTCCGGCTTCCAGCGCCAGCACCGCCAGGTCATCGACATACACTGGTTGGATGCCATACTTTCCATCCCCGATCTGCCCGAAGAACGGAAAACGCCGCAGCAGCCAGGCGATGTTGTTGATCAGCACATCCTCCATGCCGAACAGCACCGTTGGGCGAAGGATGGCGTAGCTTATTCCGCTTTCGATGACAGCCTTCTCATTGGCAGCCTTTCCCCAATAATAGGGCAAGTGTGACTCGGCAGATGGGTTGGCGATGCTGATGTGCACGATCCGCCGCACGCCAGTCTGTTTGGCCGCGTTCACCAATCTTCGGGTATTCTCCACTGCGCGCGGCTGGGTATTCTTGCCTTGATCAAAGCGCACCCAATAGGTATTGTAGAGTGTGTCCACGCCCTGCAGGCTGGCGGCCATGCCGGCCTCGTCGAAATCGAGTGGATAAGCCTTGACCTTGCCACCGAACGGGTCGGGGCGGTTGGGGTGTCCCGTCAGGGTGATGACCTCGTGTCCCTCGGCCAGCAAGCGACGGGTGATGTATTTCCCAGAGTACGAGAAAGAACCGGTAACAGCGATTTTCATCTCAGCCTCCTTATGCCTTGACTTGCGGCGAACGGGGCGCAACCAGCGCGAAGAACGATACCACCGCGCCGATCGCCAGCAGTGACATCACCAGGCCAAGCAAATTCCACTTGATCTGGTTGACAACCTCGAAGAAACTGGCTTCGAACGTTAGGGTCTCGGGTGCAAATCCCAAACCAAAGATGGTTGGCAAAATAACCAGCATGATGTTCGAGAAAGCTGTCCAGAACTGGGCTCGCTCCTCGGTGCCGCACAGATCGACCAGCACGCGCTTCAAAAACGGGCGGATATAGCCGGCGATCAACAAGCAGGCGATCACCGTCACAGCGATTTGGGCCAAAAAAATCAGAATGGTATTCATAAAACATCTCCTTTTGTGAACAGGCAACATTAAAGACACCGATGGCCTTCGCCTCGGTTTGCGTGGTGCGGGATGTTATCCCGCTTTACTTTAGTATTTTCAAAACAGTTTGGATGGTTCCCAGCCCCAGGCTGTTCATCCGCGCGACGGCGTTGGACAGGGCATCGATCGCGTTAAAGAAATCGTTCAACGCCCGCACCCTTTCCGTCAAAAAAGCGCGCTCCGCCGGATCGAACTCACCCTGGCCTGACTCCAGCTTCGAGAGCGTTTCCCGAACCGAAGTCACCGCCCGGTCGAACTCGCTGTTCTGGCGTTCTTTCAGAATAGCGCGGATCGACTTGTAGAAATCCGTTTCGGCTTCGTAATAGTCTTTTCGGTCGCCGAGCCGGGTCACGGGGCGGATGAGTCCCATGCGCGAGAGTGCGCGCACATTGGTGCTGATCGCCCCTTTGGTCAGGCCGGTCTGTTCGACCAGCTCATCCAGCGAAAGCGGAGCAGGGGAGATATACAGGACGGCGAAAATTGCGCCCATGCCTTTGGGAAAGCCCCAAAAAGCGCTGATGCCGCTCAGACCTTCTACAAAATCTTGTTTGATGTGTGCTGTCTTTTCTGTCATGGCTCATCTCGTTTAGAACGTTTAGTTACTACTAAACATAGTATACGCACAATTCGCAAAGATGTCAAGAATCAAAAAATCCCCATCCAATGCAATGGGGATTTTTTGATTCTTGGTATGCGTTTTTCTAAACCAGGAACTTCCACACCAACCAGATTTGCAGCAAGTGGAAGCTGTTATCAACGATCACCATACTCCAGGGAGCGTATGGGCCGGTGGCGAAATTATCCTGGCCGATCCAGTGCATCCAGTTGCGGATGAAATAGGTGCGGTCTTGCAGGAAATGCACAACAAACAACAGGATGAAAGGCAGCCAGCCCCATCCGGTAAAAAATACCACAAAAGCCGACCAGATTGCACTGTGAACAGCACATGGAATGCTTTGGTGTTTTTTGTTTTGGGCCATCCAGTCGGTTTGAAAAATATAATCGCCAACCAAATGCCCCAGAAAGGCGAGAGACAAAGTTTCCATTAATGTTCACCTGTGATTGTATTTTACTGGCCTTTTGGCGATTTTTTTGCGTCGCCTTCATGACGGTTTTGTTAAGGAACCGACCGATAGAAAAAGGCCTGGGTACAGCATAAAGATGTACCCAGGCCTCAATAGTCCCTGGCATCAAAAGATGATGGGATGGTTAATCAATGTGTTAGATGGATTTTTGGGCAAGAATGACTGCCGATCAGGCTTCAACGGGCAGTTCGGAGTCATCGCCTTTTTTTGCGCGGCTTACTGCTTTTTTGGCAGATTCAGCCAGTTCTTTGCCCTTTTCGCTTACTTTGAGAGTGATTTCTTCACCCTGGGCAATCGCCTGGTGGGCCAGTTCGTCGGCCTTGTTGCGGGCCTCGTGCGCCAGTTTTTCAGCCTTATCGCGGGCTTCTTTTGCGGCTTCTTCGGCGCGCTTCCAGGCTTCTTCAGCCTCGGCGGCAGCGCGGTCGCGCAGTTCGATCGAGCGTTCTTTGATCACGGCGCGAGTCTCTTCGCCCGACTGCGGAGCCAGCAACAGGGCGGCCACGGCTCCGGCCAGGCCACCAACGATAAAACCTACCAAAAACGCACCAAATTCATCACGGTCAGACATAGAAAAGCTCCTTTCAGGGTTGTTTGCCAAAGAGATACTGGATTGTTGTTGTTCGACAACCAGCAAGGTTATTTTTGTTTGATACCGATCATATCGAGCAAGCGTTTCATGCCAGCAAGATATGTATTTAGTTTGATCACCGGGCCAACCAGATTTTCACCTAGGAACTCGGTTGTACCGCGCAGGGTGTTGATGGTTTCGTTGGTTGCTTCGAGCATGGGCCGCACTTCATTTTGTAACAGGTTCACCAAACTCGAAATCTGCACAATCAAGATAACCAGCGCCACGCCAATCACCAGCGACTCGAGCGCCATGAAGATAATGAAAATATCCCTGATTTTGCTCGTGTTTTCTGCGTCCGTGGTCATCAAAAAAACAATCGACAGAACGATCAAAGCGACCAACAGGATGGCCCCGGCGGTAAGGGTGATTATCATTTTGCGCTGTTCGCGCTCAATGGCCGGGTCTACTGGCGGCTGGGAGCTTGTTTCCGCATTTTTGTTGACTGGTAGCATATTTTTCGATTCCATGAAATTATTATAGCATAACCTGCTACACGATTAACCAGCCAATTCAAAAAGGGCGAGATAATTCTCGCCCTTCGGGTATTATTTGTCGCTTTTTTCTTCTTCCACCACGCGGATGTGAAGTTCTTGCAACTGCCTTTCGCTGGCAGGCGAGGGGGCGTCGGCCATCACATCGCGCCCGGCCTGGTTCTTCGGGAAGGCGATCACCTCGCGGATGTTGGGCTCGTCAGCAAAGATCATCACCAGCCGGTCGATGCCGGGGGCCATGCCGCCGTGAGGCGGTGCGCCAAACTCGAAGGCTTCGATCATGTGTCCAAACTTGGATTGAATCTCTTCGTCGCTCAGGCCAAGCAGTTCGAAAACCTTGTGCTGGATGTCGCTGCGATGGATACGAATCGAGCCGGAGGCAGTTTCATATCCGTTCAAGACCATATCGTAGGCATCTGAAAGAATCTGGCCGGGGTCGGTCTCGAACTTGGGCAAATCTTCCATCTTGGGCATGGTGAACGGATGGTGGGCGGCGTCCCATTTCTGGTTCTCCTCGCTCCACTCGAACATGGGAAAGTCGAGCACCCAGGCAAAGGCCAACAGGCTTGGGTCGGCCAGGTTCAAGCGGTCGCGGAATAAAAGCCGCAGCGCAGAGAGGGTCTTATTGGCGATAGTCTTTGAATCCGCCACGAATAGCACCAGGTCGCCGGTCTGCGCGCCGGTGCGCTCCTGAATGGCGGCCACTTCTTCGGGCTTGATGAATTTCTGGGCTGTGCCACGTACACCCTCGGCGCTGAGCGCCAGGGTGGCCAGACCTTTGGCGCCCTGGGTTTTGGCAAAGTCGGTCAGAGCATCAACTTCCTTGCGGGTATATTCAGAGCAGCCAGGGGCGACGATACACTTGATCACGCCGCCGCTTTCGAGCGCCATCTGGAAGACGCGGAACTCAGACGCGGCAAAAATATCGCCCAGGTCGTAAACCTGCATACCGAAGCGCATATCTGGCTTGTCGGTCCCGTAGCGTTCGATTGCTTCGGCGTGGGTCAGGCGAGGCCAGGGCGAGGCCAGCAGGCGTTTTTCAGGCAGAATTTCCTTCACCATCTTGGTAAAAAGACCTTCGACCATGTCGAGCACATCATCCCGCTCGACAAAGGACATTTCCAGGTCGAGCTGGGTAAATTCGGGTTGGCGGTCGCCGCGCAGGTCTTCATCCCGCAGGCAGCGTGCAATCTGGTAGTAGCGATCGATCCCGGCAACCATTAGCAGTTGTTTGAGCTGCTGAGGCGATTGCGGCAGGGCGTAAAAATGGCCGGGGATGGTGCGCGAAGGCACCAGGTAATCGCGCGCGCCCTCAGGCGTGGTCTTGAACAGCATCGGGGTCTCAACCTCGATGAATTCGCGTTCACTCAGGTAGTCGCGGATGAACTTGAGCACTTTGTGGCGCAAGATCAGGTTTTTCTGCATGCGCTCGCGGCGCAGGTCAAGGTAGCGATATTTCAGGCGGACTGACTCGTCTACATCTTCTTCTTTATTGATTAGGAAAGGCAGCGGTTTGGACGGGTTGAGCGCTTCGCACTGTTTAACTTCGATTTCGATCTCGCCGGTTGCCAGGTTGGGGTTTTCGGCGCCTGCCGGGCGGCGGCGGACTTCACCGGTAATTTGCAGCACCCATTCCTGGCGCGCATCCTGAATGGTTTCCAGGCCAGTTTTGGTCGGGTCGCCGACAATCTGCACCAGCCCGTAGCGGTCACGCAGATCGATAAAGGTGACGCCGCCATGATCGCGCTGGCGATGCACCCAGCCGGCCAGGGTGACAGTTTGGCCGATATGGGCGGGGCGTAGTTCGCCGCAAGTGTGAGTTTTATACATTCTGACCTCCTGAATTATGAGTGCTAACAAAAAATATCGCCCACCGCATTTGCGTTTGGGCGACTGGATGTAAAAAGATGAGCGGGATTAGACAGACAGAACTACCCCGCTGACCTGACACCAGTCGGCCAGCAGGAAATTATTGGCATCTTTTGCAAATCTGAAGAGTCCGCGCATAGTGAGCTAATTATAGCACAAACTATCTTGGGGTATAATACATCTGTCCGCTGGATTTACGGGCAGGTTTTGATTCTAGCAGTCCAAAACTTGTCAAATGCTGGCAAAATTTATCGCCCGGAAGAATTCTATGCCCAATAATCAATTGAAACTCGTAGCCGACTACTGGCTAAATTTTGTCGTCACCAAGCGTGACATTGACTTTCTGCAAAATTACCTTTTTGAAACAGAAATTCCACTTGCAGATCGTGAGATGATGCGCATCCTGGTGGAAGAACGTATCCGATTTGAGCGCGAAGCGCTTGCGAAGCAGCAGAAAGGGGATGGCGAGGTTTTTCTGCCCAGAGAAACTTACAAAAAAGGACAAAAACTTGTTTTCCCGGCGCTTAACTGGCGTAAAGGGTCGGTTCTTTCTGTTCGTCCGGGCAATAATCTTGAAATTGGCGCTTTTGATGTGCTGGAAGTTGCTTTCGACGACTCTACGCGCCTGTTTGCTGCCTGCCTGCCTGAACATAAACTTAACAATCCGGTCGATGAAGCGCCCAACCCCGAGGCCGACCCGCAAGCGATTATCGAACAGTATGGCGATGAACTGGTAAAAAAACTCGAAATGGCCCTTTTGGCCGATGAAAGCTTGATCTGCAGCGCCGGGCAATGGTTCCCGCGCGCCCTGATCGTGGATATGAACGAAGGTCATCTTAATCTGGCGGAGGCCGTGATTGAGATGGCTGGCGGTGATCCGCTTTCGATTTCATCCCTGATGGAACAAATCGATGCGCCAGACGGTGTCAGCCGCAACCTGCTTGAGTTTTCGCTGAATTATGCCTTGCAGGAAGATGGCCGTTTCGACGAAGTAGGCCCGGCTGGCGAAATCTTGTGGTGCTTGAAACGCCTTGAGCCTGATGAAGTTCAGCAGGTACCGGCAACCCTGAAATATAACCCGATCGATTATGACCGCTCAGTGTTGAGCGAACAAATGCTTGAACTTGAATACCAACTGGATGACGAATTCTCTGAAACCGAGCAAAAACCACCCAAAGCCAATGAAGTAACCATTACCCTGACTTACCCGCATTGGCGTGCAGGTACTTTGCCGGTTTCACCGCGGGTACGCCATTTCTTCCCCACCGCTTATGAATCTCCGCGAGTGCGTTT
>JAKLPV010000216.1 GCA_022013685.1 Anaerolineae bacterium | reverse complement strand
GTTTGGCCGGGTTGGCGTTCCGTCCGTTCTCAAACCTGTCTTTGCTGACAGATTTCCCAAAGTCTGAACGCTTGGCTCGGGTTGCCACCACCCAAATAGAACTCAAGTCCGCCCCTAACGAAAGTAGCGCCACCCTGCGGATGGTTTATGAAGACACCATCGTCCCGGTCTTGCAGGAAGTCGTTGGCCCTAAACTGGGGCGCATCAACCAGCGCTGGGTGAATACTGGCGAGGGGTATCTTTGGTCACCTGAACTGCAGCCGGTGCGGAATAATCCCAACCCGCCGATAGCAGCGTTTCCGATTGCCAGCGCAGGCGGTATGTGGCTTGAAATAACCATTCCATACATCGACCTTGTCCAGGAGAACCCACCAGCCCGTTCCCCGCGCTTTAACTACCGGGCTGGGTTGGGGCAATCCCTGCGCTATTATTACAGCCAGGTTGTCTGGGCCGATCAAATCAAGGTTGAGTCTGGGCAGACCTGGTACCGGGTTCAGGATCGCTATGGCAGTTACGGCGATATTTTTTGGGCACCCGCCGAAGCGTTTCGCCCGCTAACAATGGATGAAATTACCCCCATCCGCCCTGAAGCGGAAAACAAAAGCATTCGCGTTAACATTGCTTACCAGACCCTGTCCTGCTTCGAAGGTAATACAGAAGTGTACTTTGCCCGAGTCTCCACCGGTGCTTTGTTTGATGCCTGGGGAAATCAGGTTGATATCTGGAGCACCCCAATAGGTGAACATCCCATTTGGCGCAAATTGTTTGCCCTGGATTTGAGCGGCGGCGGCGCGCTCGATGGTTGGGATTTGCCGGCTGTTGGCTGGGTTTCGTTGTTTGTCGGGAGCGGTGTCGCCATCCACTCAACCTACTGGCACAATAATTATGGCGAACCTTCCTCACGCGGATGTGTGAACTGCTCCCCCGAGGATGCGAAGTGGATTTTTCGTTGGACTCAGCCCGTGGTGTCTTATGAGCCCGGCGACCTGACCGTTTCAGTGCCAGGTGGAACAATTGTCAAAGTTGTAGAAAAATAAAAACAGGCTCCGGTCCCGGAGCCTGAAAAATTAGCTTTCTACGCGATAGTTGCGCATCATACCCGCATCCTCATGTTCGAGATTATGACAGTGGTACAGATACGTTCCGGCGAAATCCTCGAATCGCACCAATACTTTGACACTCTCACCAGGCATGACCAACACGGTATCCTTCCAGCCTTCATCCACAAACCCGGTGCTAACCTGTTCATATTGCGTGCGGAAATTGCGATCAATCCGCCGTTCCACTACCTGGAACTGGACGCCGTGCATGTGCATGGGATGCGGCATCTCCATGTTCATCATGCCCATGCCGCCGCCCGCGCCGCCTTCAAGATTGACAAACTCCCAGAATTCCAAATCACCCAGGCGCACAATTTCATCGTTCGCCACGGCATCCATCTCGAACACGCGCCCATTAATAGTATGGATCATGCCCTGCATGGCCAATGTGAACGAGCGCGGGTTTTTACTATTGACGGCATCCTCCATCCGATGACGTGCGATACTGGATAATCGCTGCGGAAGGGATGAAACTGGCTCGCCTTTTTCACCCACACGCACGCGTAAGATGTCGAGGGGTACGCCGTTGGGCAGGGTTGAGCCGCCGCCCATCATTCCACCGCCCATCATGCCGCCCGCGCTGCCAGACTCAAACGCCAGGCTGACGAGTTTTGCATCCTGGTGGGCACTAAAGTCCACCCACAATTCAATCCGTTCCCCAGGAGCCAGCATCACATAATCACGCGTTACCGGCGCTTCGAGCAAGCCACCATCCGTGGCAATGACCATCAACGGCGTGTCATCCTGCCAGGCCAATTTATAGATACGCGAGTTTGAGCCATTGAGCAAGCGCAGACGGTAGGCGCTAGCTTTTACATCCAGGATCGTATCTGGCTTGCCATTCACTAAAATCGTGTCGCCCAGAAAGCCAGTCATCTGATCCATCATGCCATTGACCATGTAAACCATGCGATTGGCGGCGTCAAACATTCTGTCCTGGATCACCAGCGGCAGATCATATTCGCCAGACGGCAAACCAAGCGCGTTTTCCTCGTCATCGCTGACAATAAACAACCCGGCCAAGCCAAAGTATGCCTGCTGGCCGGTTAATTGGTGGGGGTGCGGATGAAACCAGTACATCCCGGCACGGTTTAGCACGGTAAAGTCATAGTCGAAAGTTTTGCCAGGCGCGATTGCATAACGTGGATGGCCATCCATTTCCTCAGGGATGTGCAATCCGTGCCAGTGGATGATGGTTGGGTCGGGTAATTCGTTTTTCAACTTGACCTGGATGCGCTGGCCGCGCTTGACCCGGAAAATTGGGCCAAGATAGGAACCATCCAGCACTTGGAGTGATTCTGCTGCACCATCCCGGACCGATGCCTGGTAGCGCCAAACCGGCGTCTCTGCCCCTGAAAGAATTGGGACAGTGGTGCGCGCGGCGGTCAGGTCAACAATCAGGGCGGGGGAGGTAGGCGAAGGTGTGATTCCAGGCGTCGAAAAAGTGACATCGGCTGCAGGGGCGGAAGGGGAAGCGGGAATTATTCCACAGGCGCTGAGTATGGTCGCCCCTGCGCCCAATCCAGCCAGTTTGAGAAAATCCCGGCGCGAGAGCGGGTTACTTGCCATTATTGTTGCCAAGTTTGCCCGTCATAGCGAGAATAAGCACAACTATCAGCGCTACCGGTGCAAGCATTAATAAAAAGCCTAAGCCCATCATGGTGTAAATCTCCTTTCGAGATTGAATGATTTTAGTATATCGATTGTATGTAAAGTGACGATAAAGGCCTGAACAAGGTCAAATAAAGAAAACGCCCTGCCTCAGCAGGGCGGCAGTTACTCATTGTCCAGAGGGTGTTCGATCTTGCCCGCCATAAAATCGTCGGGGGCTTGCTCAAAGGCCCGCAAGCAGGCCTTCGTACAAAAATACACTCGTTCGCCACGATATTCGGCGCTGGGGTATTTGGCAGGGTCTTTTATTACACCATCACAGGCGGTCTTGTATTCTGGGGTTGCTGCTTCAGTCATTTTTATCATCCTTATCCGTATTACGAATTTCGCCCCACACCCAAAACGCAATCGCCGAAACCGATAACCCCATCAGCAAGGCAATCCAGAATGGATCTGGTTTGACGCCGAACAGAGACTCTCCAAAAAGTAAGAAGGCCAGTACGCCGATCAGGAAAGCCAGGATATAGGCAATGCCTGACAGTTCAAAGCTCTGGCTGACGGGGAGATGACGATTGTTTTTTCGCATGAGGCAACTCAGCCTCAATTTTACGGTTTTCCTGCCTATCCCGAAACCGCCGAATCGCCCAACTTGATATAGGCCATTTTGCCTATAAAAAAGCGCCCGGTGTGACACCGGGCGCATCCCTATCCTGCATCAACCTTCGTGTACTTTTGCGGTTCGCGCTGGAACAACTGTTTACACACATCAGAACAAAAATGGTATTCCTGGCCTTGAAAGACCCATTGCACAGGTGGTTGATTGGCATCTACTTTCATCCCGCAAACCGGATCAATCGAAAATGGATTGCCTGGCTTATGGTTTGGCCGCATGTTGAATCCGCTCATGGTTTTTGTTTTCCTTCATCAATCTGGATATATTTTCTGGGTTGAGCATAAACATTTTCTGGCAGGCAAGATCGCAGAAATAATAGATCTTGCCCTGATATTCATATTTGTTTGACCGAGGCGGTTTATGTTTCAACATCCATGCCGCAAAACAAATCTTTTATCATCATCCTGTTCTCCCTGAAGTATTTATCTTTTTCCAGCGGGGGCACCGCAAAAGGCGCAATATTGTGTTCCGGTTGTCATCGTCTGCCCACAATAGGCGCAGGATTGTATTTTTGCAGACTGTACTCGAAGCGCCTGCCCACATTGCGGACACCAGCCAAACGCTGGCGATATCGCTGTTTTGCATTGTGGACAAACCGCCTGCGGACCAGCCTGACTCGCTATCGTTTGGGGTGCGCTCACGGTTTCCGCCACCAGCATTCCCGCCAGTGCCGGGATGAGTAAATTGCCAAAATTTCTTCCACACATAGGATTCTCCTTGAGACAATACAATCCTAACACAGGCATGTAAAGATTTCTTAAAGAACGGCCAAATTTTAATAGGCATTTCTGCCTGTTTTTTTTCACGCTACATGGCGCATGACAACCCACCTGGGAAAAGTTACCATCCATAAAAAGGATAACCCATGCCCCTAATTAAACGCATTTTCCTGCCTTTCGGCGCATTCCTGCTCGGTTCCGCTTTTATTGCCACTTTCTATATCGGTATCCTTACTTGGGCGCAGGGCTGGGAATACGCCGCCAGTCAACTTTCCCGTGACCGTTGGTATGTTCTGCCCATCATTATTGGCTTTGGTATCCAGGCAGCGCTATACACCATCCTGCGCTTCCGGCTGTTTGTCCCGATGACAACCACCGGGCCGGGAGGGGCGATGATGGGGACCAGTGGAGCTACCTCCGCCACGGCAATGGTTGCCTGCTGTATTCATCACGTCACTGATGTGCTCCCCATCCTCGGTCTCAGCGCCGCCGCCAGTTTTCTCACGCGTTACCAGCGTCCCTTCATGCTCGTCGGTCTGGCTATGAATATTGTCGGCATTATCGTTATGCTTGTTATCCTCTACCGTGAACGCCAAAAATTGCAACCCGCTTTGGAGATGAAATGAAGTATTTTCTCCCACCCCTGCTTTTGGTTTTGACCTTGTTTATTTCTGCCTGCGCCAGCCTTTCCCAATCGGAACAAACTCTGCCAGCACCTGCTTTCTTTTCGACAGCCACGCTTCTTCCTCCAACGATTGCCCCCACCCGCATCAATACGCCTATTATCACGCCGACACCCACCGACGATCCTGACACATTGGCACTGCTCTTTCCCAACCAGGGCGGCGCAAGTGAATTGACCCGCATCGACAACCAAGGCATGGTTGTTGTGGAAGTGACCCCGCTCAATCTTGGTAAGCCCGCCGATAATCTCGAATTTGAAATTTCATTAAATACTCACTCTGTAGACTTGAGCATGGATTTGGCCTACCTCGCCACTCTGACCACTGATACTGGCATCATCATTCAAGCCACCCTTTGGGATGCCCCGCGTGGTGGACATCATGTTGGTGGCAAATTGTTTTTTCCAATTGTGACAGACGGCGCACGCTTATTGGATGGCGCAACCAAGCTCATCCTGCAAATCCGCGATGTGGATGTCCCCGTGCGCACGTTTGAGTGGGAGTTGAAATAATAGAACTTGGATAAATAGTCTGTGAGTTTCGTCACTTTCACATAACTTGTCCATCGGATACAATCTCCGAAATCCTTGTTTTGGAGTGTCGATGAAACAGCGTTTCTACCCATTTATGCAAGCCCTGTTCGCTGCTGTCTTGTTCGGGGCGTCCGCCCCGCTTGCCAAGATTCTGCTCGGTGAACTGGATGCCATCCCGATGGCTGGTTTTCTCTATCTTGGTAGCGGCGCAGGAGCGCTGTTGTTACTCTGGCTTGAACACTTACGCCACAATGGGCAAAGTGTGGAGGCCCACCTGACCCGCGCTGAGTTTCCCTGGTTGATGGGAGCCATGCTGGCGGGCGGCGTGGCCGCGCCAATTGTCCTGTTGTTGGGGTTACAGTCTACACCCGCTTCCACCGCCTCACTTTTGCTCAACTTTGAGAGTGTCGCCACCACCCTGATCGCTGTGCTGGCCTTTAAGGAAGCTGTAGATCGGCGCATCTGGTGGGCCATTGGGCTGATTACGCTGGCGAGTATCCTGCTTTCGTGGAATGCCAACGGCGGTTGGGGAATTTCGCTGGGTGCGCTCGGTATTATGACGGCTTGCTTTCTATGGGGACTGGATAACAACTTTACCCGGCACATCTCCGCCAAAAACCCGCTGATGATCGTGGCGGTTAAGGGGTTGGGGGCCGGAACATTCTCCCTGATGCTCAGCCTGGTTCTAGGAAAATCGCTGCCCGCACTTATACCCGCGCTTCTGACGATGGTGCTGGGCGCATTCAGTTATGGTCTGAGTATCTACCTGTTTATCCTGGCCATGCGCAGCCTCGGCTCGGCGCGCACCAGCGCCCTTTTCGGCAGCGCACCCTTTGTTGGCACATTGCTTTCCGTCATACTGTTGAAGGAAATACCCCAGGGATTGTTCTGGCTTTCCATGCCCATCATGGCGATTGGCGCCTGGTTGATGTTAAGTGAGAACCATGACCATCATCATATTCACGAACCAGCCGAACATATCCACAAACACGCGCACCCGGACGAACACCATGACCACCCGCACCTGGCAGATGCTCCGCTGATGAACGGCTGCCATGCCCATCCACATCAGCACGAGGTGTTGGCACATGATCATCCGCATACACCAGACCTGCATCATCGCCATACGCATGAAATGGGATAAAACAAAACTGGGAGATAAACTCTCCCGGTTTTGTTTTGAAATTATTTTTCCAGCGCCAACCCCGCTTCCTCCCAGGATGTGGTTCCACCCTCCAACATCCACAGGTTGGTGTACCCCTGTGCCAAGAGCGTGGCAACGGCTTTTTTCGCCATCCCGGAGGTCAGGCAGTAAACCAGGATTTTGGCATCCTTTTCAGGTGGGAGTTGGTTAAGATTTTGTTCGATTTCATCATAAGGCAGGCGTAGATCGGTTTGTGAGATATCGCCCTGCCAGGGAATGTGGACATTGACCAGGACAAAATCCTTATTTTCCAGCATGGTTTGCAGCTCGCTCACCGTAACGAGACGGTAGGAACCGCCCTCCACCTTGACTTCAGTTCCAGTACTTTTCGCAGCCTGGCAAGCGGTGAGCGCTATCATGGAAACAAGCAGGCTGAGCAGCGCGACGTGAATATTTCGAAACATGGGCATCCTTTTTGAAAGAAACGAACACTACGGCTCCACCGGGTAGCCTGCATTTCTCCAGGCTTCGAGGCCACCCAGAATCGGGCTAACGTTTTTGAAACCATTCTTGAGCAAGGTCTGCGCCGCACGGGCGCTGGATTCTTCACTCGGTCAGGTGCAGTAGGTGAGAATCCACTGGTTGGGGTCGAGTTCGCCCAGGCGGGATTCAAGTTCCCCTAGCGGGAGGTTGAGTGCACCGGGAATGTGGTTAACCGCATAGGCTTCTGCGCTGCGCACATCCACAAAGATAGCTGAACCCGCATCCAGGGCAGCTTTGGCGTCCGCCAGGGAGACACGCTCAATTTCAGGGTAGGTCTCTTCGTCATGCCCGCTTGAAACCGGGGAGATTGGGATTGCTTGGTCGGTCTTGTTTTGCGTCAATAACAGAGCAGCAGCTACAATCAGAAGCAGCCCACCAATAACCAAGATTAGAACCGGAAATTTTTGTGGTTTTCGTTTTCTCATGATTTCTCCGTAAAGCGAGTAAAGGTAGAGAGCCTGCCACGTCCGTCAGTGCAACGGTAGCAGGATGGATGCGTCGGTGATGGAGACGCAGATCGAAATAATTTAGAAAAGGATGGGAGGGCGGGAAATCTGAGTGGTGTGTTCCAAGGGGATCAGAAAAAGGATACTGGCCACCTCGGGCATTTCATCGCCAGGAGATAACACCGAAACGCTGGAAACCTGAATTCCCGTTTGTAGCTGGCAAACCAGGCAGGCATCTAGTCCAGGCGAACCAGTTTGGCTTTCTGAAACATCAGCGCAAGCGCAGACCGAGCCGGATGGCACAGCATGTGCCGCCAGACCGAGCAGAAGCAGGCTTAGAGTGAAAACCAGGAAAAAGCGTTGGGGTATATTCATGGGCTTAGCGGGATGATCGTCTGCGAGTGATTATACTTTGGACGGCCATCCCGCAAATAAACGTTTGATTAGGGTTCCTGCGCGGGAACTTCAATCACAATCGTTCCAGCCTCTTTGAAATTTAAAGTCAGCGTGAAAGTATCTCCTGCTTTTAAATCCTGTTTCAAGTTGATGAGCATGATATGCAGCCCGCCCGGTTTGAATTTCACTGTTTCCCGGGCAGGCATGGAAACCGCCTCCTGCATCTGCATTGAGGCAACACCATTTGCATCCACCATGCTCATGTGGGCTTCCGCAACTTCAGCAACATTGGTGCTGGTACTTAACAAGGCATCTTCTGATGCAGAGCCATTCTCAATAACAAAATAGACCGCGCCATTTTCGCCAGCCTGAGCGGGACGCGCCCAGCTATCCGTGACGGTCAATGTGCCATTTGTGGGTGCGCAGGCTGAAACTATCAAGATTGCGATGGTCAGGATAAAAAGGGGTGTAATTTTCTTCATTTTGTCATTTCCTTCAGATGATGGTTTGGGGGTTACCGAAAGATCAAACGTCCCCACATAATGATGAAGACCCCAATCAGCGCAATCGCCGCGCCGATCACATCAAAGCGGTCAGGCTTCCAGCCATCGAAAACCATGCCCCACAAGATCGAGAGAACGATGAAGATTCCACCATAGGCGGCATAGACTCGACCGAAGGCGGATTCGGTTTGCAGGGTGGGGATCACCCCATACAGAATCAGGATTGCACCGCCGAGGATCCCAACCCATATGGCTTTACCCTGCCTCAGCCACTGCCAAACCAGGTATCCCCCGCCAATTTCAGCCAGGCCAGCCAGCGCGAACAGGAGCAGCGATCTTAAAAGGGCGAAATTCATGCTGGTCTTTATCCTTTTTGGTTTTGGTATCCAAGCAATCGGAGCGCATTCGCCACAACCACCAGGGTGCTGCCTTCATGGAATACCACGGCAACACCAATGCTGACAATGCCAGTGATGGAAGTGATGATCAGCAAGGCAATCACACCGAGCGAGATGAACAGGTTTTGGACGATGATGGCCCGCGTGGCGCGTCCCAGCCCGACAGCGAATGGAAGTTTGGAAAGGTCATCGCCCATCAGGGCGACATCGGCAGTTTGGAGGGCTACATCGGTACCGGCCCCGCCCATCGCAATTCCCACGGTCGCATTTGCCAGCGCAGGTGCGTCGTTCACGCCATCGCCAATCATGGCAACCTGACCATATTCCTTTACAAGCTCACGGATGACAGCCAGCTTGTCTTCGGGCATCAGATCGGCGCGGAATTCGGTCAGACCGATCTCTTTTGCAATGGCGGAAGCGGAACGTGAGTTATCGCCTGTCAGCATGATGGTGTGCGCCACGCCCGTTTGTTTGAGCGCCTTCATGGTCGGCGCGGCTTCGCTACGAAGGGTATCCGCAAGGGCGATGATCCCAATTGCAGTACGATCTTCGGCAACCCACATCAGGCTCTTGCCCTGCTCCTGAAATGCCTGCGCCTTCTCAAGCGCCTCAGCAGAAAGGGTAACAGTTGCTTCATCCATCAGTTTGCGATTGCCGATCCAAATCGTCTTACCGTTGGAGACGGCGCGCAGCCCGCGTCCCGTCAGCGACTCGACTTCATCCATAACGGAAACAGGCAGACCCTGAGTCTGAGCCGAGCGGACGACTGCCTGAGCAAGAGGATGCGCGGAACGAGATTCAGCACCTGCTGCGAGCGACAGCATATCCGCTTCCTTCCACCCTGATTCCTGAAAAGCTACGATATCGGTTACTTCAGGTTTGCCGTGCGTTACTGTGCCGGTTTTGTCGAAAGCGATGGCTTTGAGGCGACCGAGGTTTTCTAGATGTACACCGCCTTTGACCAGGACGCCATTACGCGCGGCTTGCGCCACGCCCGCGAGAATGGTGGCGGGTGTGCCAAGCGCCAGGGCACAAGGCGAGGCGGCAACGAGCAATGTCATGGCGCGCAGGAAGGATACGCGGAATGGAAAACCGAACAACGGAGGCACGATGATGATCAGCGCGGTAACGATCAACACGGCGGGAACAAAGATACGCTCGAATTTTTCGACGGTTTGTTGTGTGGGCGATTTCTGTGACTGGGCTTCCTCGACCATTTTCATCACACGGGCAAGGGTGGAGTCTTTGGCCAGACGGGTGACTTTGACTTCCAAGGCCCCTTCACCGTTGACTGTGCTGGCAAAGACTTGGTCGCCTGGAACTTTATCTATGGGGAGTGATTCGCCAGTGACCGAGGCTTGATCAACACCCGAGTTTCCTGTAAGGATTATTCCATCTATTGGGATACGCACGCCAGGGCGGACGATGACGACATCATCGAGCTGCAACGATTCGACGGGAAGTTCCTGCTCTTTCCCGTCGCGGCGAACGAAGGCTGTCTTTGGAGCCAGGTCTGCCAGGGCGCGCACGGCAGCGCGGGCGCGATCCAGAGCGCGTTCCTCCAAGGCATGGCCGAGACTGAACAGGAACAGGAGCAGCGCGCCTTCGGCAAATTCACCCAGAAAGGCAGCGCCGAGCGCCGCCATCACCATTAGCAGATCGGTGTCGAATTGTTTTTCTTTAATAGCGTGCCAGGCGTGTTGTGAAATGTCCCAGCCACCGAAGATATATGCGGTGACGTACAAGGCAGTCGCGGCAAGCACGGGCAGACCGAAGAAGGTTTCACCCAGCCAGCCGATTATTAGAAGCACTCCCGCTGTGAGACTGAATACAATTTCGCGATTCTCTTGATACCAACTGCGCAATCCTTCTGCGGGAATTTCGTAGCCGAGTGAGCGGACGCGCTTTTCAAGGGCGGGGTGGTCGACCTTTTGTCTATCATATTCCACGCGCAAATGCGCGGCGGCATAGTTAACGTTGACGGCCAGCACACCCTCCATACGCGCCAGACCATGCTCGATGACGGTGACGCAGTCCGAGCAATCCATGCCTTCAATGGGCGTGGAAAAGTGATGATAGCGGTTGGTTATTCCCGTCCCCGCGCGTTCCGCCAGGCGACGTACCTGATCGAGATTGAGCAGGTTGGGATCGTAATGCAGGCACAAATTGACAGGCGATTTTTCGCGTTCCAGATGGGCGCGCAATATACCCTTCTGGTTTTGAAGCGCACTCTCCAAACGGGTTAGACATTCATCCTTTTCATCATCCACTTCGGGAAGCAATAGGGGAATTTCGAGTTCAACAGTTTTTTCCATCCAGTCAATCCTTTCAACAACAAGAATAGCTATACAAAACAGGCGCGAACCTTTGCAAGAGTCGCGAGTAATGGATAACGCAACGTGCGCGCTGGTGGTTTAGGTTGTGGGCGGGCGGGGAATTTTGGCGAGCACGCGCAAAATCTCGAAAACATCCGGGCTGAAAATGGGCAAGTCACGCGCTGGGACCAGAAAAAAAACCAGGAGCATTGGCGCGAGAAATCCGGCATGAAGGGCGCAAGTGGATTCAGGTGTCGCATGGTGCAACGGATTGGCAGCTGTAACCAGATGCCCGGCAAAGCCAAATATCACTAAAACCAATAATACTGCCAGAATCAATCGGTAAAGGTTGTTCATGCCATTATCCGTGGAGAACGTGATCCAGCCCACGCTGGAAAAGTTCAATGACGTGCTCATCATCCAGGCACACAAAGACATTGCGACCCTGTTTGCGGGTGCGGATGATTCGTTTGTCGCGCAACCCGCGCAGTTGGTGCGAAACGGCGGATTTGGTCAGGCCAAGCCGCCCCACCAACTCACCCACGCCAATTTCCCCTTCAAGCAGGGCCGCGATAATCAGAATGCGAGTAGGATCGCTCAATGCAGCGAACAGGCTGGCAAGGTCGAAGGCATTTTCGGGGGTAACGGTAGTTTGTGTCATGGTGATGTTAACCGGGGCTCTTAGTAGACAAACGGTAGATATCGCTTGGTTCGATTTTTATAGTCACTGTATTGTTCACCATGAGTTGATGACAAATAATCTTCCTCACAGCGAACCTGAATTTCGAGGAATAAGAAAAACAAAACATTCAACAAAAAGATGGTCCAGGTTGGCCAGATCAGCCAGACGCCAAGGTTCAGGAGAAAAAGGCCCAAGTAGGTTGGGTTCCGAATCAGGCTGTACAGCCCGGTGGTGATCAGTTGCGTTTTTACTTTCTCGTCAATCCCCACCCGCCAGGAGGTTCCCATCTTTATCTGGGCATACAGGCAGAAGGATAAACCGGTCATCCCCATTACAAAACCCGCTATATCGATTCCCATAAATGAAATCGCTTCATAACGACTAAACAGGGAACCCCATTGGAGGTTGGCAGCATGGATCAAAATAATTATGGCTGCGTAAACGGTTAAGGCGTTTGTAAACTGCCCCATGAATCGCTGAACGTTGGTTGTGGATTTTTGCATCACCTGCGGGTCAATTCCGGTCAGGCTTCTTTGCTGAACCTGTTTGATTTTCCAGAGCAGTATATACACAAGAAACAACGACACAACAAAAAATGCTTCCAACATAATAATCCATCTCCCATATTTAGCAAATAGTTGAACGGTTGTTCAACTATTTGCAATTTTACATCCACCTAGCCAGATCGTCAAGGGGGTGATCTTGACTCTTCAACCTAGCTGCATTATCATATCATCAATATATGATATGATAATGCGACTAGGAGGTTTTTGCATGTTTTTACCTGCTGACACAACCAATCTGAATGTCAAAGCACGCCTATTTCGCGGGTTCAGCGATCCCACCCGCCTGAGAATTCTCGAAACCTTGCGCAATGGAGAACTGACTGTGGGCGTCATTGTTGAACGAACAGGCTTTTCGCAATCGAATGTTTCCAACCATCTTGCCTGCCTTCGTGATTGCGGGCTGGTGGTCGCTGAACAACGCGGCAAGTTCGTCGAATATCGCCTGAGCGACCCGCGCGTGGGAGAGCTGCTTACCCTCGCCGAAACGCTACTGGCAGATGTAGCGCGGGGCGTTTATGAATGCACCCGCTATGTTCCCACCACGGAGAAAACCAATGACTGAGTTGCAAACACTAGAAATTCCCATTACGGGCATGGACTGCGCTGAATGCACCCTGCACGTTCAACATGCCATCGAAAAACTGCCCGGAGTACAATCGGTGAATGTGTTTCTCGGCACTGAAAAGGCGGTAGTGCAGCTCGACCCGGCCCAGGTGGATCTCCCAGCCATTCGCACTGCTGTTCAGGGTGCAGGATACGGGGCGCCCGAATCCGTTCCCCTGCCAACCGGCCCCGTTTCGATGGGTGACTTCAACCGCCGCCTGACAATCATGTTGGTGAGTGTTTTTGCCATCATTTTCAGCGTGGTCATTTTTGGCGAGGTTCTGGGCTTGTTCGATTTCCTGAACGACCGTGTGCCCTTCCTGGTTGGTCTGGTGCTGGTCATTGCGGGAGGTTACCCGGTTTTCCTGAATGTCATCCGCGCTACTCTCAAACGCCAGGTGATTTCACACACCCTGATGACCCTGGGCGTGCTGGCAGCGCTCGCGGTTGGTCAGTGGGTCACAGCGGCGTTGGTGGTGGTGTTCATGCGCATCGGGGATTACGTCGAGAATTTCACCACCGAGAGCGCCCGTCGCGCCGTGAAGGAACTCACCTCACTGGTTCCACAAACTGCCCGTGTGGAGCGGGATGGGGTAGAAATAGAAATCCCGGTCAACCAGGTAAAGCTGGGTGAAACGGTGATTGTACGCCCCGGCGAAAAGATTGCAGTAGATGGCGAAGTCATCAGCGGGCAGGCCACCATTGACCAGGCCGCCATAACGGGTGAGTCTATGCCCGTTGAAGCTGCCAATGGTTCACATGTCTACGCCGCAACGATTGCCAAACTGGGCAGTGTGCGGGTCCGCGCTGAGCGGATTGGAACCGACACAACCTTTGGGCGCGTGGTTAAGATGGTCGAGGAAGCAGAAGCGCATCGCGCGGATGTGCAGCGGATTGCCGATAAATTCAGCGCCTGGTATCTGCCGGTGGTGGCGGTCATCGCCATGCTGACTTTTGTGGTCAGTCGTAATCCACTTTCAACAGCCGCGGTTCTCCTGGTGGCCTGTTCGTGCTCCTTTGCGCTGGCCACGCCGGTGGCCATGCTGGCTTCGGTGGGTGCAAGCGCCAAACGCGGTTTGCTGATCAAGGGTGGCAAATATCTCGAACTGCTGGCGCACGCCGATGTTCTGTTGGTGGATAAAACCGGGACACTCACGCTGGGGCAGCCGCAGGTTACAGATGTGGTTGCATTGAATGGACTTTCCCGCTCTCAAGTTTTGACTCTAGCGGCCTCCGCCGAACGTTATTCCGAGCATCCATTGGCTGAAGCCGTGCGCGCGCTGGCCCGTGACGAAAAACTCGAACTGGTTGAGCCGCAGAATTTTGAAGCCGTGCCCGGGCATGGGGTGCGCGCCGTCATTGACTCGCATCAGGTTGCAGTTGGCAATCGCCGCCTGATCCCTGCGGCTGGTTCCCTGCAAGTGGTCGCCGAACTTGAAGCCCAGGGTAAAACACTCTTGTTTTTGGAAAGTGACCAGCGGTTGGTTGGCGTTCTGGCCGCATCTGATACCTTGCGCCCGGAAGTTCCCGCCGCGCTGGCAGAAGCGCGTTCCCTGGGCATTCGCCATATCGAGCTGCTGACCGGCGACAATGAGCAGACAGCCTCCGCGCTGGCACAAAAACTGGGTGTTTCCTACCGCGCCAACCTCCTGCCCGAAAACAAGATTGAGGTGGTGAAGGAATTCCAGGCCAAGGGGCATATTGTTGTCATGGTTGGGGATGGCGTCAATGATGCGCCCGCGCTGGCCCAGGCGAATGTTGGCATCGCAATGGGCGCGGCGGGTACGGATGTCGCCATCGAAGCGGCGCACATTGCCCTGATGCGCGAGGATTGGACTCTGGTGCCGGATGTGCTTCGGATTGCCCAACGCACGATGCGGATTGTGAAAATGAACCTGGCTTTTACCACCGTTTACAATATTATCGGGTTATCGCTGGCTGCCTTTGGTATCCTACCACCCGTACTGGCCGCCGCTGCGCAATCCCTGCCTGATATTGGCATCATGGGCAACTCAGCCAGGCTGCTAAAGCAGAAATAAATCTCATGCAAAACAGGGCTTTCCAGAAATAAAACCGGAAAGCCCTGTTTTTGTTTGGGGACAAACATAGCCCGGACGCGCCATGAAATAAAACTACCGACAGTGGTTTTGTTCATTCCCTGGAAAACATGTTTCCTTATGGGAAATTATAGTTTGATATAAAAGCACCCCCGAAATCCTTCTAAGTTGATAATGTCGTTCATGTGAGTGATATAAATCACTCACGATTCGTGCTTTTTATTATATACTAATTCAAATAATTAGCATATACTAACTATAAAGATCGCTTATCTTCAAGTGAACTTAATCATTAATCACTTTACCAGGAGGTCGAAAATGTTGGCAAGTTTTCTTTTATCGTTACGCGAGGGTCTCGAAGCGGCCCTTATTATCGGGATCGTTCTGGGTGTTTTATTCAGGCTGAAACGTTCTGATTTGAATGGATCAGTCTGGCGCGGGGTAGGGTCTGCTGTGTTGCTAAGCGCAGTTGCTGCCGTTGCCCTGAATCTTCTGGGGATGGAATTCGAGGGAAGGGGTGAGGAAATTTTTGAGGGGATTGCGATGTTACTTGCAGCCGGTGTGCTGACCTGGATGATATTCTGGATGCACAGATCAGCGCGCACTCTCAAAGCCGAAATCGAGACCAAAACCAGGAACGCCCTTCAAGGGAAGGGGTCCCAGGGGCTGTTTGCGCTGGCTTTCCTGGCGGTTTTCCGCGAAGGTATCGAGTTGGTGCTTTTCCTATTGGCCGCGGGACAAAACTCAAGTCCATTAGAGACATTGGTCGGGGCTTTGGCGGGTTTGGTTGGGGCGGTAGTCTTGGGTTGGCTGCTTTTCAACTCTACGCGCAGCTTGAGCCTGCGGAACTTTTTCCAGGTGACAAATGTTCTGCTGATAATCTTTGCTGCTGGACTGGTTGGCGTGGGTATCCATGAATTCAATGAAGCTGGAATTGTTCCTGCCATAGTTGAGCATGTTTGGGATATCAACGGCATTTTGAGCGACAAAAGTGAGGTTGGTTTGTTGCTCAAGGCTCTGGTTGGTTATAATGGAAATCCTTCCCTGACTGAAGTGCTCGCTTATTTGGTTTACTTGGGTGGCATCTCTCTTACTTTGATCTCACGCCGCCAAAACCAAAAACAGATTACGGCAACCAGCGCAGCGGACTGATGCCCTAATCGGCGGCAATTTCATTTCCTTTTTTGTTACAAGTTTTTGGTAATCTTCCAAGCCGAATCTATGGCAAATAAAAGATATTCTCGCCAAAAGAGAGGAACCGAGCAACCCCATGCGTTCGGTTCCTCTCTTTTGGCTTGACGAACGATGATTTTGCCTTTTTTCGGCAACATTATTACATCTACATAAGTCAAATCCCTCAACTCGCCAATCCTAAGACCGGCACTAAGTATTGCCTGGATAATGGTCAGATCATGTTGCGTCAGCATTTTGGCGGGTTCGGCCTGGACGGCGTTCAAAGCCTTTTCAGCAGTTGAAATCAGGAAATTTTGCTGGCCGTGGCACGCTAAAATTTATCAGTGTTCAGGCGCGAGATAAAAAATTTCCCCACCCGTTTCAGTAGATTCTTTAGGGAATCGACCGTCCGGGCGGGGAAATTGTTACTTTTTGCGTTTACCTCCTTGTTTTTTGATTGCAATAACAGCCTCTCCGAACATGGACATCTGAATTACATCAGCCGATTCAGGGGTGGTAGACAGGCCGGACGATGAAGCCACAGCTTGCATGAAGTCCAGTTGCGCCTGTTGGCGTGAGACTTCCGCGCGGACTTGTGCGATGACTGCCGATGTAACAGTAAGCGGAGCGTCTTCGGGCAGTTCCAACGGGACCATCCCGTGGTGAATGGCTTCGATGCGCGAGAGCGCGGCCTGATAGACTGCGAGCCAGGCATCGTCATTGTCCACAACGGATAGATCGATGTCTTCCCGGGGCGTACCATCACTGTCCGGGCGGGGAGCCGTGGCGCGGGATAGCTCCGCGTTGATAGCGGCCAGCTCTGCTGCCGTGCGGGTGTACTCGGCTTCGTGATCCCAGGATTTCGAGATCTCGCTTTCCAGTGAAACGATATCCGCTGTGGTGCGCGCCAACCCCTCACGAGATTTTTCCAGTCTTGCATCCAGCGAACGTAGGAGCGCGTCAACACTGGAGAACAAGCCTTTATCAGTGGTTTCGGGATTGGCAAACAGGGTATCCCCATTCGAGAGCTGCAAGCCAACCACCAGATCAGGCATGAGTTCAAGCCCATCCCCAACAAAGCGCATAAATCCAAACAGCTTCAGACCCCGGTATGTGCCGAGCAGTGTAGCCTCCCGATGATTCTGGGCAGCGCGCCGTAGGGCTTTGCCAGCAGGTTCACGCTCGGTGTAGGTTGTTCCGTCGATCGAGACCGAGAACTCCCTGGAAGTTGCATCACGGCTGGCGATATCCGCTTCCAGAGATTTGATCTGCTCTTCAAGCAGCGGTTGACGCTTCTCGTACCAGGATTTGTCATGGGCCATCGAGGAGCGGGAGCGCAGCCATTCGCGGCGAAGCGCATCCAAACGCAGCATCTGCGAGTCGAGCTCCACCTTCTTCAGCAGCCTGGGGTTACCGGATGAGATGGCCTTGATCGCGGCATAAGAGACAGCATCGTCGCCGATGTCATCGGCCTCGCGCTGGATCAGCCCACGCTCCAGATCTTTGATGAAGCCCAGTTTGGCTTCCAGGGTCTGCCAGCTATACCCGTCGAAACTTCCGGGCGTCACGTAGACAAACTCAAAAACCTCGCTGTAACGGTTGCCGGGACGTTCCATGCGCCCGGTACGCTGGCGCAGCCCATCCGGCCTCCAGGTAGGGGTCAAGTGATGAACCGCCAGCAAACGCTCCTGTACGTTGACACCCACACCCATCTTTTCGGTCGAGGCGATCACGATCCGCTTGCGACCTTCGTTGATGGCCTTGTAGAGCGCGGTCTTCTGCTCGCTCGATTTGGCATCGTGAGCAAAGGCGATCTCCGCTTCAGGGATGCCGCGCCGCACCAGGCGGCGCTTGATCTGGGCGTAGATGTCGGTGGTCAGGGTGGTTTCGGCGGCGGTCAGCGTACCTTCATCATCTTCAAGTACCTCGGCTTCCACCTGGGCCTTGCGGGCTTTGGGGGTCGCCAGGTCACAGAAGACCAACTGCGTTCCGCGCATGAGGGCGCTGGCGTGGTGGATGGCGGCCACAGTGTCGGCCAACTGATCGATCTTCGGCATCGGCCCGTTCGGATCGCTTGCCAGAACCAGGCTGATATCCAGGGCGGCCTTGCGGCCATCCGAAGTGATCTTGAGCATGTTGTCCTGATCCGGCTTTACGGCGCCACTTTTGATCGCGTCTGCGCGTTCACCCAGACTCAAGGCATATGGCCGTAACCGCGGATCGCGCTGGCACTTGACCTTGATCAACCCACCGCCATACAACTCAGGCATACCCTCGATGTCACCCTTCTGGATGGCGTAGGGATCAGCCACTTGCAGGAAGGCCGCATACAGATCGGACAGGTTCATGAAACGGCGGAAGCGCGTGTTCATACGGAAACCACCACCGTCTGGGGTCATCTCGATGCCGGGTGTCGCTACGGCAAACTGACCGGCCCAGGCGTCGAAGTGGGTCAAGCCCAACTTCTCCAGCAGCGAATATTGCAGGTAACGCTGCATGGTGAAGGCTTCGGCCAGGGTGTTCGAGATGGGTGTGCCGGTGGCTGCCACCACCTTGCCTCCGCGCGCCATCGTCCATTGGATCTTCATGAACATATCAAAGGCGCGCTGGCTTTCAGAGTTTGGCAGGCCGGCAATCCGGGTGATACGGGTCGCGAAATACAAGTTTTTGAAATTGTGCATTTCGTCTACAACCAGCATATCCACACCCAGCATCTCGTAGGTGATGGTCTCGCGCGAGTCCTTTGCCATTGCCTTTTTCTGGAACAAACGCGCCTCGAAGGTTTTCTTGGAGCGTTCGATACTCTTGATGGCCGCAGCCATGGACTCTTTCTGCTGCGATTGAGCCTTGAGCGCCCAAAGATGATTTTCCAGCTCCGCGACCTGGCCTTCGATGAAGTCGATCTCGGCTTTCAGGCTCATCGGCAGCAGCTTGAAAACGCTGTACGGCGCGATGATCAAGTCCCAATCGCCGGTGGCGATGCGGGACAGGAACGTGCCGCGCTTGGACTTCGAGAAATCGCCTGCGGAGACGGTCAGGATGCGCGCGGTAGGGTAGGCCTTGAGAGTTTCGGCTTCCCATTGACCGACAACCGGATTGGGCACAACGGCCAGGGCCTTGCGTACCAGCCCCAGGCGTTTGGCTTCCATCACCGAAACGATGGATGTCAGGGTTTTGCCTGATCCCACCTGGTGGTAGAGCAGCGTGGCCTGGTTTTGCAGGATGCGCCAGATGCCACTGCGCTGGTTGCGGCGCAGCGTGATGGATGTGTTCAGGCCGGGCAGGGACAGGTGCGAGCCGTCGAACTCGCGCTTCCGAAAAACGTTGAAGCGCTTGTTGTAGAGCGCGGTCAGCCGTTCGGAGCGCTCCGGGTCATTCCAGACCCAGTTGTCGAAGGCGGCTTTGAGTTCAGCCTGGCGGGCTTGTGCGGAAACAGTCGCCTCGTGGTTGATCCGGCGCGTTTCCTTGCCATCTGCACCCGGAACGATGTCGTAAACGGTGGTCTGCCTGGAATTGAGGGTGTCATACACGATCTTTTCCATATCGACCCGTTCTGTTCCCCAGCGCGACGCGGTGCCGTTGGTGACGTAACCATCGAAGGCGATCACCCATTCCGCAGTGTGGGGAATGTGGGAAGCAGAAACATCCCTGGTTTCGAAGAGTTGGCAGAAGAAGCGCTCGATATCGCTTTCGGGAATCCAGCCTGCCCCGAGGGGGGCGTAGATGTTCTCCGGTTTGAGCGGTTCAGGCTGCACCAT
>JAKLPV010000215.1 GCA_022013685.1 Anaerolineae bacterium | reverse complement strand
TGGCCGAACTGGCGCTTGAAATTCAGGCTTTTACCAAAGCCTATTATTTCTCGGTATACAAGATCAATTTCCGGATCGGCATTCACAGCGGCCCGCTGATCGCCGGGGTAATCGGACAAAAGAAAATCAGCTACGATCTGTGGGGGGACACCGTCAATATCGCCAGCCGCATGTCCAGCCGGGCTCCAGGCGCAGGGATTCAAATCACCCATCAGACGTATGAACTGCTCAAAGACGAGTTTGTTTGCGTCCCGCGCGGGAAAGTTTTCGTCAAAGGCAAAGGCGATATGGAAACCTGGCTCTTGACCGGCAAACGAAATTCTTAAGGTGCGAAAAACCGGGTTTTCCCTTCAGGAAAGCCCGGTTTTATTTTACAAGGTTTGCTTCAGGGATGCGCCGAAAATATCGAGGGCATCTTTAACCTGCGCCTCGCTCACGTTCAAAGGCGGGATCCAGCGGATGGTCGAGTCAAATGTGCCGCACGAGAGCAAGAGCAAGCCGCGTTCTTCGGCAGACTTGACAATCGACTGAACCACGGGCTTGGCCTTGCGATAATCGCCATCCACCTCAAACTCGACGCCGATCATCAAGCCCAGGCCGCGCACATCGCCGATTTGCGGATATTCTTCCTGGAGTTTGCGCAAGCCGGTCTGGAGCTGTAACCCGCGCGCGTTGGCATTTTCGAGCATTTTTTCTTCCTTGATTGCCCGGATGGTTGCCACACCCGCCGCCATGGCGAGCGCGTTGCCGCCATACGTTCCGCCGTGCGAACCGGTCTGCCATTTTTTCATCAGTTCCAAGCGGCTGAAAACGCCCGAAAGCGGCAGTCCGGAGGCGATCCCTTTGGCCGCCGTCATGATGTCGGGGACGATGTTGTAGTGTTCCTGCGCAAACCACTTGCCGGTGCGGCCAAATCCGCTCTGGACTTCGTCAAAAATTAGCAGGATGCCATACTTGTCACAGCGTTCGCGCAGGCCCTGCATAAAAGAAAGCGGTGGCGGGACGTATCCGCCTTCGCCCAGGACCGGCTCGATCAAAATCGCGGCGACATCGTGCGGGGCGATCTGGCTGACGAGCAGTTCATCCAGCGATTCAAGCGCATAAACGCTGGCCTGCTCTTCGCTCAAACCAAGTTTATAGGCATACGGAAAAGGTGTCACGTAAACGCCGGACGGCAGCACCTGCGCCGCGCCTTTGTAGCCGGTCTTGGATGTGGTCAGCGCCATTGTCTGACCGGTGCGACCGTGAAAGGAACCGGTAAAAACGATCACGGCCTGGCGGTTGGTTGTAGCGCGCGCCAATTTTAGTGCGCCTTCAACAGCCTCAGCCCCTGAGTTGCTGAAAAAGAATCCATCGATCGAGGGGTGGACAATGCTGCGCAGTTCTTCGATCATCTGCAACATCGGTTGGTGGATGACGATATTGGCCTGGGCATGCAAGAACAGCCCGGCCTGCGCCCGAATGGCTTCGACAACTTTGGGGTGGCAATGGCCGGTATTGGTCACGCCGATGCCGCAGGTGAAGTCTAGATATTTCCTGCCGTCCGTTGCATAAATGTAGCTGCCCTCGGCACGTTCGGCCTCGATCGGAAAAATCCGCGACCAGACGGGCGACATGTGGGGAAAATTTTGATCATAAAGTTGGGTCATGGTTTTGGTTCTCCGGTTTCAAGCGTCAGGTATCGGGTGTGGTAATTGCGCAAAATCAGGTGCCATTTTTAGGCCTGACACCTGATACCCAGAACTTGACACTAAATCAACTCGCCCGCCCAGGCCAGATCGAGTTTTTCAAGCTGAGATTTGGTCGGTTTGCCGTCATTCGTCCAACCGGCCAGTTTGTAATACTCATCGAGCGCAAACTCAACTTCTTCGTGCGTCAGCGCAATCCCAGCGGTGGGGCCTTCGCCCTGCAGGGCTTTGTAGAACTTCTTCGGCAGTTTATCCTGTTTGCGGTCGAAACCTTCGCGTGCGTTGAAGACGCGCATCAGGTTCAGGCGGCGCTCACCAACCGCCATCAACTCATCCACGTTCACATCCCAGCCGGTGACAGCCTTGACCATGTCGGCGGTCTCCTGCGGGCCGTAGAGCGTCCAGCCCGGCCCCCAGACAAACTGACAGAGTTCGACTGTATCGAGCATGGAATAGAAAACCTCGCCCAGGTAAGCAAATTTGACCTTCTCCGCGCCCAGGCTCATCGGTTCGAGAGTCTTATTCAGCCCGAGCAGCGCAAGACGGCTCATATACAGATCGGAGGCAATGCCCTCTTCGATCATCCAGTCATGTTCGCTGGATTGATGATCCGCGCCAAACGGGTTGACCGCGTAAATCAGCGCCAGTGAGCGTTTGGCCTGCGGCATGTGAGCCGGGGCTTCCGCACCCTTGACCGTGATCAGGCACTCATCCGCGCCCTTGCCCCAAACAGCCGCAACGCGCTCCGAGCCCTGACCGAGTAATTTACCAAACGGGGTCGAAGCGGTCACAATTTCATTCAACACTTGCAGCATCGCATCCGCATCGCCAAATTTCAGCTCGATGCCGCCGGTTTGTTCTTTGGTGATGATGCCCTTCTCGAAGCACTCCATCGCAAAAGCGATCGTCGCGCCGCAGGCAATGCTGTCGACCGCGTACATGTTCGTAATCTGATTGGCAAGCGAGATCGCCGCCAAATCCTTGATGCCACAATAAGACCCAAACGTGCCGATGGTTTCGTATTCAGGCCCGCCATAATAATGATCGACCTTGTATTTGCCATCGCCCAGTTCCACCACGCGCTTGCAGCGCACCACACAGGCGTAGCAAGTATCACGGCCCAGCTTGTCCTGCTTGCCTTCCGCCGCGCCGCGCAGATACTCGTCATACAGTTTTTCGCCGCTGATATCCTCGGCAAATTCAAAAGCGCCCTCGTTATAGTTGCGGGTCGGCAGTGTGCCCATCGAGTGCTGCGGGTTGACCACGCTGGCCGTACCGTATTTCGCCAGCCCGTCCATGTCCGGGTTGTTCGGCATTTCCTTTGGCCCCATGCGATTGAGGGCGGTCAGGGATTTCTGATCGGCAATCGCGGGTTTCTGCGTCCCACGCACCACGACCGCCTTCAGGTTTTTGGAAGCCGCCACCAGGCCCATGCCGGTGCGCCCGTTATTGCGGTTGGACATACTTAACATGCTGGAATAAAGGACACCTTTTTCCGCTGCCGGGCCGTGTTGCAGGATTTCGATTTTATCGTCGCCTAATTCTGCTTTCAGCGCGGAATCGACCTCACCAGTCAGCTTGCCAGCCAAGTGGGAGGCATCTTTCAAGGCTGCTACGCCGTCCTTGATCCAGAGATAGACCGGTTTCGCCGCTTTTCCTTTAAGGACAATGCCATCAAACCCTGCAAATTTCAACTCCGCCGGGAAGAAGCCCCCGCCCTGCGAGTCACCGATCCCGCCACTAATGGGCGATTTGGCGTTGATGTTAACGCGGCTTTGCCCGCTGATGCTTGCGCCGGTCGTGACGCTGTCAAAAATCGTGAGCACATTTTCTGGGGCGAGCGGATCAACGCCGGCCGGCATTTCCTTCAAAATATAATAAAGCCCCATGGCAGACCCGCCCATATAGGTGCGGTAGAACTGCTCAGGGGGCGTTTCAACCGTCAGCGTACCTTTGGTTAAATCCACGTGTAGAATTTTTCCGTTATAACCGTGCGGCATGGCATAACCTCCTTGGGAAAGACAATTTTCTTGGACCGATTATAAAGTTTGTAAATCGAAAAGGCAATTGTAACTTTCCGAAAACAACAAAATACAAAGTATTATTGAACGTTTTTGACATTTTTATGCTATTTTTTGCCGAAATATACAATTCAGGCCACGCTTAAACGTGGCCTGAATTGTATAAAATACTTCAAGAAATCAATCCCCGGAGGTTGTATCAGGAGCCGGCTCCTCGTTCAGCTTGCTCCAGCCGAGGGCATTCTTCATGCTGACCGGCCTGCCATAGATGTCTTTAAGAACCTTGGGCGGGTCGATCTTGCCCGTAGCAAGCGAGACAACGATGAAAGCCACAACCGAAATAAAGAAGGCGGGCGCTGAACCAATGTAAACAGCATCCCACAGGGAGCAGTATAAATCGCCTTCGCAAATGGCAAAGGTGCCAAATTCGGGCGCATAGTAATAATAAACCGACAGGAATCCCCACGAAATCGAACCGGAGAAGAAGGATGCCAGCGCGCCAATGTGGTTGGCCTTTTTCCAGTACATACCGATCACGTAGGGCGCGACCATCCCTACCAGAATACAGGTATTGGCAAGCACAGCCAGTTCATAGATTGAGCGCGCCCAGAGCGCAATCATCAAGCTTAGTACGCCGCTTACAACCAGCGCAGCGCGGGTCAAAAACAGTTGACTCTTGTCAGTCAGGTCGGGCTTGAAAACTTTGACAATGTTCTCAGTGAACATTGTTGCCCCGGCCAGCATCGAGCTATCGGAAGTGGACATCAGCGCAGAGGCCAGGGCTGCCACAAAGAGCGCAACCAGGATTGGGCTGAGATACTTCATCGCCATCGTGATCAGGATAAATTGCGTGTTGTCAGCGTCAATTTCCGGGCCAATCGCTGTGTATGCAGCCATCCCGATAAAAGGCGAGAGCACACCAAAGGTGATGTACAGGAAAGCAGCAATATAAGTTGATTTGACGGCCACATTTTCATTGCGCGCGGCGCAAGTGCGTTGCAGGTAATCCTGGGCCGGGATGGAACCGAGGCCAATCGCCATCCAAGCGGCAGCATAGTAGAGCCAGCCGAGAGTGCCCTGATAACCAAGATAACCTTCTTCCGCAGTTGGCGCCATCGCAAACGGGTAATCCGTATACTGGGCCCCGGCCATGCCAATGAAGGCATCCAGCCCGCCAACAGCCCAGAGAATGCCGCCAAAGATGACCAACAGGCCGCCCATCGTCAGGAACATCTGCATGAAATCTAGGGCCGTATCAGCCCACAGACCGCCCGCCATGGTGTAGATGGTAACGATGCCTGCCACCATAATCATTCCGACCGACAGATCCCAACCAAGGAGTGACTGCAAAATCGCACCGCCGGCAACGATTTGGGCGGCGGTCCAGCCAAAATAGCCGATGATCTGGGCAATGGAACCAACCACCGACATGGTCGTGCCGTAACGCTGTTGGAAAAAGTCCATGATGGTGACATATTGGGCGCGGCGCGCCAAACGAACGATCAACAAACCTGAAAGCACCAGGCACAACGTTGCGCCAAAGGGGTCGAAGATAACGCCCTGCAAACCATATTTATAGGCTTCGGAACTCGACCCCATCAAGGTTTCGGCGGCAAACCAGGTCGCCATAATGGAGGGCGCCGCCATCCAGATCGGCAGGCGACGACCGGCAAGCACATAATCGGTTGTGGTTTCTATTTTTTTTGACGCCCAGTAACCCACCCCCAGACGAATGATCAAAAGCCCGACAATTGCCCAAACGATCAACCAAGAATATTCATAGTTTTCCATTACAACAACCTCCCATGTAAGTAGTGGCGGCGCATGAACGCCAAAAAATCGTCATCCCCTAAACCCGCAAGAGCGTAGAGGATGACGTTTGTCGCAATTACATTTCTTTTATTCCGTATGGGAAACCGTATTCAGCCATTTTTTTCATGAATGGTTCTGGCGGGAAGGCTTCCGGGCCAAGAACGCCCGTCCCCTTCCACGCACCATGCTTGATGAGATCCCATCCGATCACGGCGCTAAAAGCAGTTTGGGCAACCACCGCCTGGCAACCCCAGCGATTCATACATTCCTCGTTGTCGGCAACCTGGTAAAGATATACCTGCCGCTCTTTGCCATCTTTTTTACCCTTAACCCATGTTCCGGCGCAGGTTTTACCCTTCATTTTATCACCCAAATAGGCCGGGTCGGGCAAACAGGCAGCAACCACATCACGCGGAGCAACCTGCATCCCCTTAACGTTGATTTTTTCTTTATTGTCCAGGCCGAGCATGTGCAAGGTTTTAAGCACTCCAATAAACTGGTCACCCAGTCCATACTTGAAGGTAACACGTTTGGCCTTGACCCAGCGCGGCACAAGCAAAACTTCCTCATGCTCAACGTTGACCACTTCGACCGGACCAATCTCTGGAAAATCGAAAACTTCCGGTTCTGAGAACGGAGCGGTCGTAAACCAGCCTTTGCCTTCTTCCCAAATTACAGGCGGATTGAGGCACTCTTCGATGGTCGTCCAGATCGAGAAGTTTGGGGCAAATTCGTAGCCTTCGATCTCGATGTTGGCCCCATCGCGAATGCCAACTTCTTCAATTTCATCAAAAAGGTGATCCTGGGCATAACGCGCAAAGACATCGGCCATGCCCGGCTCAACACCCAGGCCAACCAGCGCCAGCAATCCTTTTTGCTCCCAATCTTTTGCCTTTTCAAACTGGTAATCCCCCAGTTTGACACCCGGCAGTTCGTGAGGAAGGTCAGGATGCGGCTCGGAGAGCGTCATTGCCATATCCATGTAATGAGCACCCACAGCATAAGCGGCATCAAAAATCTGCTTGTTGTAGACCGGGTCAACCGAATTCATGATCAAATCGACCCCATATTTGCGGGCCAGGCCTTCGATCATTTCCTGCTTCGAAGCATCGACAAATTCAACCGGGAAACGTTTCGGGTCGCCGAATTTAGCAGCGACCTCCTCAGCGCGCCTGACGTTATAATCAGCCAGCACGATCTGATCCACCCAAGAACGTTCCTTTGCGATGGCAACAATCGCCTCACCCACACCACCGACGCCGACGAGCAATACTTTCATAAAAAATTTCTCCTTGTGGTTTTATACCAGCCAGCCGGTATTTTTACCGAACATGCCGGTAGATTCCAATTTTATGTTTTGCAATCAGCAAAACGATAGTCACGCAACAAGGGAGAACAAAAAAAACGCGCTATAGGCAAAAACATCAACAAGCATACAGTTAGAAATAAATCTCTTTGATGATCTTCAAGTAAACAAAGGAATTGGTTTCGCGAATGCCATCGATCTTGTACAGGCTCTCGGTCAGGAATTTCAACAAATGATCGCGGTCACGACAAAAAACCTCGACCATGATATCGTATGACCCCGAAGAAACAACCAGGTAAACCACCTCATCCAACGCGGCGATCTTCTCTGCCACATCAAGCAAACGGCTGCCCTGCACACGCACACCGATCATAGCCATCGTGTTCAACCCCATGCGCAGCGGATTGGAAACCGCAACCACGTGCAAAAAACCGGTTTCAACCAGGCGGTTGTAGCGCATCCGAATCATACCCGGTGAAACATTTAACTGCTGGGCAATCTGGGCAAACGGCATGCGCCCATCCTGGCGCAAGGACTCGATGATGAAGCGATCAATTTCGTCCAAACTCTCAACAGAACGACTACCGATTGCATTGTCCATATGTAAATATTACTCCTTTTTATGAGCAAAGTCAACATTTAAATAACTATTACGCAAATTTTTGACATTTTAAATAACAAAAAGTTAAACAGTATCCTGATATCGAACGGCCTCGACACTCGAGTTTTAAGTCGGGGTCTTCGACTAATAAATCCATGCAGGCGCATACAGAACCGGCCGCCTTGTAAAACATTAGGCTGACAACATAACTGGGGCGCAGGTCTGGCGAACCTGCACCCCAATATTCGATTGTGAATTTCAGGTTGCAATTTTTAGATTATAGCCAGAATTCACACAGCTACAACAAAATTTTTGTAAAGATTAATTCATTGGGCTGCCGCTACCGCTGCGGTCGCTTCCTCCAAAGCGGCCAGGCCCTGATTAATCTCATCGTAAGTGATGACCAGTGGCGGCTCAATGCGGATGGTTTGGGCGCTGGTCAAAGTCCCGGCAACGAGTACGCCGCGCTTGAACAGCGCTGCGGCTACCTCCCCGCCCAGTTCCGGCGTCTGGAAGTGCTGGCCAATCAGCAAGCCTTTGCCGGTTACACCCTTGTAAAGCTTGGGATATTTCTCAGCCAGGGCTTTGACCTTTGGCATGATGTAATTGCCTTTTTCCTCCGCTGCTTCCCACAACCGGTCGCGGACGGTGACATTGATTGCCGCGATCGCCGCCGAACAGGCCAGCGCGCCGCCACCAGTGGTGGTGGTTTGCAGGAAGGGGTTGGGATACATGAAGGGTTGGAAAATCTCTTCAGTGGTGATAACCGCGCAAATCGGCATCACGCCGCCGCCGAGCGATTTGGCAACAGCAATGATATCCGGGACAACATTCCAGTGCTCGACACCCCACAGTTTGCCGGTGCGACCCAGGCCGGTCTGAACTTCATCGGCAATGAGCAGGGTGCCGTGCTTTTTCGTGGCTTCACGAATACGCGGCCAGAAATCATCCGGCGGGACGATGCCACCCGCTTCACCCTGGATGGGTTCCATCAAGACGGCTGCCACACCGATACCAATCTTCTCGCAGATATCAAGCTGTTTTTCAACCGCGTCGGCATCCCCAAACGGGACGTGATAAACGGGGCCGCCATACATCATACCGACTGGCTGACGATAATCAGATTTCCCAATCATAGAAAGCGAGCCCATGGTTTTACCATGAAACCCCTTGACCGAGACAATGAAGGCTGGCTTCTGGGTGTAGACCTTGGCCAACTTGATGGCGGCCTCGATTGATTCGGTGCCGCTGGCGGCAAACCAGGCGTATTTCAAGTCGCCGGGGGTGATGTCGGCCATTAATTTGGCCAGCACACCACGCAACGGGTCGATCAGTTCCTGGCTGGGCATTGGCGTTCGCAGCAACTGGGCCTGAACCGCAGCAACCACTTCCGGGTGGCTCCAGCCCAAATCCATCATGCCGAAACCACCCAAAAAGTCGATAAACTTGCGCCCCAACACGTCTTCAAACGTCGCACCGTGCCCGGTCCACTCTGTGGCGGCCCATTGTCCGGCCTGGGTCACCGATTTGCGGTAATCCAGCCAGCCTTTATTGAAATGTTCAGCAAAGTTGTGCATGGATTGTTCAATGATCCATTTGCCCAACTCTTCAGGCGGCTGTTCGGGTTTTTTGATAATTTCCAGCCATTTTTCAGCATATTGTTGAGCAGAATCTAAATTTTGGGGCATACTTTTCTCTCCTGAGCTGTGGCTGTCACCTTCGGAAGTGACAAACACATCCTGTATTGTGATGATCTAGTACCAAAAATTCTTTAGTTGCAGGGTAAAAACGGCTGAAATATGCCGCTTTTACCCTGCGTTTTTATAAAGTTCCGGCGCTAGTCGTCGTACTCTTCCGGGCGCAACTTGCGCAAAGCATCCTTGATGTTGATGATTCCCAAATAGTGGAACGGGTTGGTATCCATCACGTTACCGTCCACATCGGTAGTGGGCTTGGGGACATCGTTTTTCTGCGTAGCCAGCGATACCGCCACCATGAGCAGCAGAGAGATGAAGAAGGCCGGGAAGGAGGCAATGTAAACTGCGTCCCAGAAGCCGCACCACCACTCATCAGAGAACGCGGCCAGCAGACTCAGATCGCCGCCGGAGCAAACAGAACCGGTCGAATCGCCACCCAGGCCAAACCGGAATGTTACCCAGGTTAAAAGTGCCCAGCTACCCCAGCCGCCAACCACAGAGGCCACACCGCCCCACTGATTGGCTTTCTTCCAGTACATGCCAAAGGCAAACGGCACAAACAGACCAACCAGCAAGAGCGTCCAGGCGACAACGCCAAGCTCGTAAATCACCTCCGCGCCGAGAGCAATCACGACACCGATGATGCCGTTAACCAAGACCATGATGCGTGTCCACTTGACTTCGTTGGTAGGGTCAAGCTTCCGGCCAAAGAGCGGGAACAGGTTCTGGGTCACAACCGAGGCGCCCGCCAGCAACGAGCTATCGGAGGTGCTCATCAGCGCCGAGGCCAACGCGGCCATAAAGAGCGCTGTCAAGATGGGCGGAACATACATGATCGCAGCATGTACCAGGACACCATCCGGGTTGACCAGGTTTGGGTCGAGTTTGAACATCATGATGCCAACCAGCGGCGACATGATGCCGAAGAACAGGTACAACGCGCCAGCCATGTAAGTGCCCCAGACCGCCGTCGATTCATTTCGGGCCGACATCGAACGCTGAAACAGATCCTGAGTTGGCACCGAGCCGAGGCCGATCGCCATCCAGGCTGCGCCCCAGTACATCCAACCGCTGGCGCCGAAGTAACCAAGATAACCAGCATCTCCCCCCATATCGGGCAGCAGGGTGAACGGGTTGGAGTTGTAAAGCGTCGAAGTGATGCTCGTAATCCCTTCCCAGCCACCAACCGCACCTTGAACGAAGAAGAAAATCAGCGCCATACCGCCAGCCGTAAAGAACATCTGGATGAAGTCGAGCAGGGTATCGGCCAGCATTCCACCGAGCATGGTGTAGCCGGTCACCCAGATTGCCACCATAATCACACCCACGCCAACCGGCACATCTGGGAACAAGGCATTGACGATCGTTCCGGCTGCCACAAACTGAGCTGCCGTCCAGACAAAATAAGTCATCAACTGCGCAATGGATGCAAAAACGGTCATCTTGTCGCCATAGCGGCGCTCAAAAAAGTCCACCACCGTCAGGTAGCGCGCGCGACGCATCATGCGTGTAAAGAAAAAACCCGAAATGAACAGGCAGGCTGCCGCTCCAAACGGGTCAAAAATAACGCCCTGGAAGCCATACTGGTAGCCAGTTGATGACGCCCCCATCAACGTCTCGGCAGCGAACCAGGTTGCCATGACCGATGCGCCCACCATGTAGATCGGCAGGCTACGCCCGGCCACGATGTAATCTGCAGCGTTTGAAACTTTGCGCGAGGCCCAAATCCCGACGCCCATGCGCACTGCAAAGAAAGCAACAATGAAAATCACGATCAGCCAAATATAAGCATAACCTTCAAGATCCATAGAACAGCTCCTTTGGGTGAATGTCCCCGCCCCTCAGCGGGTTGAGATAAAAACGCAGGAGCATAGCGTGCCATGCTCCTGCAAAATACACTAGAACTTGCGCGTCCACTCCTTCGGCCAGCGCTCGACCACCACCTTCTTCTGGGTGAAGAACTCAACTGCATCGCTGCCCTGGCCATGCATGTCACCGTAAAACGAATCTTTCCAGCCAGAGAAGGGGAAGAACGCCATCGGCGCCGCGACACCGATATTGATGCCAATATTACCAGCCTCGACTTCGTAGCGGAACTTACGCGCCGCCGAACCACTGTTCGTAAACAGGCTGGCCTGGTTTCCATATGCGCCGCTGTTTGCCAACACAATCGCCTCGTCGATCGTGTTGACGTGCATCAGCCCCAACACCGGGCCAAAAATCTCGGTTTTCCAGATCTCACTTTGCGGCTGTATATCCATCAGGATGGTCGGGCGGACAAAATGCCCGTTTTCATAGCCTTTGATGATCGTCCCGCGGCCATCGACCGGCAAACTGGCGCCCTCAGACGCCCCGAGACCGATCAACTGCTCGATGCGCGCCTTGCTGGCCGAATTGATCACCGCGCCCATCTGGATGCCGGTATCCAGGCCATAGCCCACCGTGCGGCTGGCGGCGGCATCGCAAATCGCTTCATTGAACTGGTGGCGGGCCTCGCCCACCGTTACCGCCCACGAAACAGCCAGACAGCGCTGGCCGGCGCAGCCAAAAGCAGAATCAGCGATGATCTTAACGGCCATATCCATATCGGCATCGGGCAGGACAACAACCGGGTTTTTGGCCCCACCCTGGGCCTGGACGCGCTTGCCGTTGGCTGCCGCGCGACTGTAGATGTACTTCGCCACATTCGACGAGCCGACAAACGTAACCGCGCGGATGACTGGGTGATCCAGAATCGCATCCACCGCTTCTTTGCCGCCGTTTACCAGATTGATGACACCTTTGGGCAGTCCAAGCTGATCGATCAGCCGGAAAATCAACTGCATGGTCATCGGCACTTTTTCAGAAGGCTTCATAATGTAGGTGTTACCGCAAGCCAGCACATACGGCAGATACCAAAACGCGATCATGCCGGGGAAGTTGAATGGCGCAATCGTCGCGCACACGCCCACCGGCTGGCGCAGCATCAACTCGTCAATGCCCGGCGCAATGTCTTCGGCCACTTCGCCCTTCATCATCATCGGGATGCCGCAGGCCACCTCGACATTCTCAATGGCGCGCACCATCTCAGCCTTGGACTCGTCGAAAGTCTTACCGCATTCGTTGGTGATGGTGCGGGCAATTTCATCATTATTAGATTTAAGCAGGTCACGCAGCTTGAACAGGTATTGAATCCGCTCCTGGGCCGGGGTGCGCCGCCAGGCCTGGAGCGCATCCCCCGCAGCCTTGGTTGCCGCTTCGACATCGGCGGCCCGGCTAAGGGGAGTCCGTGCGATGACAACCCCCGTCGCCGGGTTGATCACATCCACATATTCCGAAACGTTCGGTTCAACCCACTCACCGTTGATGTAATTCAAGATTTTTTCCATATTTTTATCCCATCGTAGGGGCACGGCGGGTCTGATAAGGCACAAAGCCTTAAATTCACTGCCGTGCCCCTACCTTCATTTGACGTTTTTATCCGCCACTTCCAGCGCCAGCTCGACAATCGCCAGCCCCTCATCCAGTTGTTCCTTCGTGATGCACAGCGGCGGGACGACGAAGAGCATGCTGCCCAGATTATTGGCCATGATGAAGGTGAACAGTCCATTTTGGCGCAGAAACTTGCCCACTTCAGCCATGACACTGGCCGGCATGACATCCTTGCTCTCGCGGTTTTGCACCAGCTCGAGAGTGGAAAACAGGCCGATATAACGAGCATCGCCGACAGATGGATGCCTGGCTTTAATAGCTTCCAGCTTTTCGCCCAGGTACTTGCCCACTTCGCGGGCATTTTCCATCAAATGCTCTTCTTCATAGACTGCGATGGTGGCCAGCGCCGCCGCGCACGAAAGCGCATGGCCGTTGTAGGTCAGCCCGGCATACAGATATTTGTCATCAAAAAACTGGGCAATCTTGTCCGTAACAATCACCGCGCCGAGCGGCATGTAACCGCTGGTGATGCCCTTGGCAGTAGTGATAATGTCAGGCGTCACTTTCCAGTTGTCGACGGCGAACCACTCGCCAGTGCGGCCCCAGCCGCTCATGACTTCATCGGAGATGAGCAAAATGCCGTATTTGTCGCAGATTTCACGCACCCGCGGCCAGTAATCATCCGGCGGGACGATCAGACCGTTCGAGCCGACCACACCTTCCATAATGATGGCGGCGATTTTATCGGGGCCTTCATACTTGATGACTTCTTCGAGGTGTTTGATGCACTCGCGAGCGCAGGATTCTTTTTTCTGTCCGAACGGGCAGCGGTAGCAGAACGGGTCAAGGAAATGGACTCCGCCCGGCATGGTCGGCTCAACCGCCAGCCGGCGATAATCGCCGGTTAGCGCAATCGAACCATGCGTCGCGCCGTGGTAGGAGCGGTAACGCGCAAGGATTTTGTGGCGTCCGGTATAAAAACGCGCAATCTTGATCGCATTTTCATTGGCTTCCGAACCGCCCAGCGCAAAGAAGGTTTTCTTCAAGCGCCGCTCTGAGCTTGTCGAAGAGTTGCCCGGGGTGATTTCAGCCAGTTTCTTGCCCAACAAGGCGCGCACCTCGGTGGTGTTGCCGGGGTGGACAAAACACAATTCAGCGGCCTGGTCCTGGATGGCCTTGACCACCTTCGGGTGCTGGTGGCCGATATTGGTGTTCATCAACTGGGATGAAAAATCAATGTAGCGTTTGCCATCCGCATCCCAAAAATAAATCCCCTCGGCTTTTGTCACCGGAATGGGGTTCACCTGTCCCTGCACCGACCATGAGAAAAAGGTGTATTCCTTGCTCAGGTCGACCATTTCTTTCGATGTTAGTTTGGTCATACATACTCCTAAACGGAACACGCAATACGCCGCGATGCGTATTGCGTGTTCCGTCATAATCTATTTTTTGCACGCCTTCACCGCGTCACAGAACGCCGTCAGCGTGTCATCAATATCCTTGTCGCTGTGGGCATAGCACAGGAACCAGGGTTCGCGGGCATCGTTATCGGGCATCACGCCCCGATCAATCAACTCGGCAATAATTTTTAGGTACAAATCCTTATCGCTCTCATTCCAATTGCGCTGGCTGGTCACTTTTTCAACCCCGAGGGCATAAGTAAACATGGCCGGGTAGCCGTTCATGCAATGCACCAGACCTTCATCGTTCAAAATCTGGGACAGGCCAGCCATCAAACGCTTTCCGCGCCCTTCGATGGTTTTCAGGATCGGTTTCTCTTTCAGCATCTTGAGCGTTGCCCACGCCCCGGCAACACCGGGTTTGTTGTTGGTATACGTCCCGCCCTGGGCCACACCGCGCCCGATAATGCTCATCACTTCCTTTTTACCGCCAAAAGCCGCCGCCGGGTAACCGTTGCCGAGGGCTTTGGCATAAGTCATCAGGTCTGGTTTCAGATTGTAATATTCCTGCGCCCCGCCGTTGGCAATCCGGAATCCGGTTTTGACCTCATCCAGGATGAAGAGCGAGCCGTATTCTGCACATTTTTGCTGAATCAGCTCCAAAAAGCCCGGTTCGGGCAGGATCGCGCCACAATTGCCCTGGCACGGCTCGGTGATAACCGCCGCGAGCAAATGGCCATAACTGAACATCATGCGCTCGAAAGCTTCCCGGTCGTTGAAGGGTAGGGTGATGATCAGGCTGCCCAAAGGCCGCGGAATGCCCGACGAAGCCGGAACCGGAATCGGGGAGCGCGGATTGCCGTAGGCCTCCACGGGAGCGTAAGTGCTCCACAGGGTGTTATCGTGAAAACCGTGGTAGTTCCCCTCAAATTTGAGGATCATCTCGCGCCCGGTATAGGCGCGCGCCACACGGATAGCGTGCATGGTGGCTTCGGTCCCCGAACAAGCCAGACGTACCATCTCCAGACCGGGGACCATCTCGATCATCATCTCTTCGACTTCGATCTCAAGCTCACCCGTCATAGCAAAAAGGACGCCCTTGCGGATTTCTTCCACAACCTTGGCGTCCACTTCGTCTACAGCGTGCCCCAAAATGATCGGCCCAAAGGCCATGCGATAGTCAATGTATTTATTACCATCCACGTCCCACAGGTAACCATCCTTGCCTTTTTGGACATAGGGGGTTACTCCTTCTCCCCAGTAGCGAAAATTGGAATTAACGCCCAGGGGGGTGACATTGAAAGCCCTCTTCTGAAGGGCCTGGCTTTTGCTGAAGTTTTTCATGAGGTTCTCCTTTTGGTGATAGTTCTTATCAATCGTTTTCGACAATTCCCGCAGGAATTCTCCACTGATAAACGTCCTTCAGCACCAAGGGCACAATGGATGTAGTCGTCTTGCGTACCCCGGGCGCCTTTCCTATCACCTCCGTAACGAAGCGGTACACCTCCGCCGTGTCGCGCGCAATAATTTGCACACTTACATCTGTCTCACCAATAGAGCAAGCAACATAGCTGATATTTTCAAGTTCAGCCATGTGCCGCGCGACTTCAATGATCGAATCAGCATCACATTCAAGCCAGACATCTGCCACAACCGACATTCCGACAGCTTTTGGGTTTACTACCGCACTAATTCGCATGACATCATTTTGAATCATGCGTTCGATACGGTAACGAACCGCGCGCTCAGAGATATTGCCGATCTGGCGCGCAATTTCTGCCGCGTGTATTCGGCCATCATCCATTAACAAATTTATAATTTTCAAGTCAGTTTTGTCGATTTTATACATAATATTGACATTCTATTTCCGTTTCTTACAAAAGAATACTGCTATTTTTCCGATATGTCAACAATAGTGGTTGGAATCGGAAGACTTTAGCAGGAAGGCAGTATCACCTGTTGACGATAAAATAATTTGCGGTATAATCATACTTCGGCATTATCCCCGTTACTTCCTTCAGGAGAAACTTATGAGCAATACACAAGAAGAAACAACTCTCTCAGGAATTGAGCTTAAACCCAAGACTCAATTAACCGGGAAAGTAGTAAAAATCACTCTCGCGGGGGCGATTGTAGATGTAGGACAATCAGTACCAGGCATCGTACACATTTCACAACTCCAAAGCGAACCCGTCAAGCGGGTTGAAGATGTTGTTAAAGTTGGTCAAGAAATCAATATGTGGGTACGCAAAGCGAAATCCGACCGAATCGAATTGACCATGATCGAGCCGCTCGGCCTTGAATGGCGCGAACTCAAGCCAGAAACCGTTGTCAAGGGCAAAGTGATTCGCCTGGAAACCTACGGTGCATTTGTCGAGATTGGCGCAGAGCGACCCGGCCTGGTACACATCAGCGAAATGGCCCATGGCTACGTCAAGACTCCCCAGGAAGTCGTCAAAGAAGGCGACGAAGTGGATGTCATGGTGCTGGAAATTGACCGCAAGAAAAAACAAATTCGCTTGAGCATGAAGGCCACGCAGCCCAAGCCCGAGGAAGTTGAGCGGGAAAATTCAGGACCGAAAGCTGAACGCGGCGAGCGAAAGCGCGACGGCAAAAAAAGCACAAAGCCCAAGACCGAGCACTTCGAGATGGAAAAAGAACCTTCGGTGCCAGAACTCACAGCTTTTGAGCTGGCTTGGCAAGCTGCCCTCGACCGCTCGAAGGCGGAAAAAGCAGCCAAAAGCAAGAAAAACAACAAGGCTGACGACAAAGATAAAGAAGATATCTTTGATCGCACGCTCAAGAATCGCCTGCCAACCGGGTAAGGTGACCGCTTTCTAAAGTTGCAGCAGCGCACTCGTTAACCAAAAATCCCCAGCACTCGATAAGCGGGGGATTTTTCTTGAGTGTTGGCTCTTTAGGAATTCCTGTGATTGGCCCTCGCATTTTGGGGTATGAGCGCGCGTACGCGCGCTCATACCCCAAAATGCGGCCTTCTTTACGGCAAATAGCAGGGAACCTTAGTGTTGACAAATGAAATCAATCTTGATAAGATGTATCCAATTTGAGAAAAGGAGATTGTGATGCTTCAAGAAACCGATACCCAGTTGGTCTCGCTAACTGTAAATGCAACAGATGCCATTCGAAATATCTTGTCTGAGCGCAACCTTGACGGATACGCCCTGCGGATATATGTCAGCGGAGGCGGGTGCTGTGGCGGGCAATTCAATATGGCGCTTGATAACAACATTCGTGACAATGACTTTACTTATGAAAACGACGGTATCAAAGTAGTCGTGGATGATGCGTCCGTCAATTATGTGCGCGGCGCAAAAATCGATTTCGTGAATGACCCACAGCGTGGAGCCGGGTTCGTAGTAGACAGCCCCACCAACAGCGGCGGAGGCGGCGGTTCATGCGGATGCGGCTCACAAGGGCATGGACATGAACATGCCGAGGCAGGAGAATCTTCCTGCGCATGTGGCGGATCTTGCTCCTGCTCCAACTAATAAAATTTAATTACTCATGAATCAAAAGCGACGGCCACAAGCGCCGTCGCTTTTGATTCATGATGTTGTTTGCCGCATCATCGTCCGCGCAAAAAAGAAATGAAAGCGCCAAAACCGCCAATCAGGGTCAGGATGGTAATGATCAGCCCCATTGGCACCGCGCTGCGTGTTACGGGTTCGGTGTCGTAGGTCGGAACAGCCAACGGGCCCGGAGGTGTAAAAGTGGGCAAACGCGTGGGAGTATACTGCGGCAGAAAAGCAGCAACAAGCGTAGGGTCGATCGTGGGCGTGGTGGCAGGAGTCGGCGTAGGAGGCGGCTCTACAATTCGCAAAGTAACCCCTGGTGGGCCAAGCGATACCAGCGGCGCATAAACCCATCCAACATTACCATCCACGCCAGGGTAAGAGATTTGAATCCAATCGCCGCCTGGGGAGCGCCCCAGCGCGGGAGCTTCCTCTTGCCACAAAAGCACCCCAACAGCCGGATACCAATACGAGCTTGGCCCAGAACGAACATTTATTTGTTCTGGATAAGTTACCTTGATAAAAGCGCCTACTAGCGTTCCGGTTACAGTAGGGACAGAGCCAGTCGGCTGTTGAGCTGCAACTTGATGGATAGGTTCAGCGTTAAGTAATATCAGCAGGAATATGGCAATAACCGAAATTGAAGCAAGCCATCGAAAACGAAAATACATTTGGCACCTGTTTTTCAAAAATTTGACAAAGGTGATTATAATCTAAACTATGGACAAGCGAATTTTCTACGGCGAAATAACACCCAATGATTTTTCTGAGGCCATTACGGCCCATTTCAACCACGGGAACCTGCGCACGCAAGTAGTTGGCGAGCCGCACAACCTGAAAGTGCAAGTCGCCAGTATGCGCAATGCATCCAGCGGAGGCCAAACAGCTGTTACAATTCATTTGCAGACAGTGGAAGACGGCGTGATGGTAAGCATTGGGCAGCAGGCTTGGCTGGGGGTCGCGGCCAGTCTGGGGCAGTCGGCTATCGCCACCCTGATGAATCCGTGGAATTTACTCCACCGCCTGGATGATATCGCTCAGGACATTGAGAGCCTCAAGCTTGTAGAGAATGTATGGGGCGTTTTGGCAAAAGTAGCCAAGTCCTATGGGGCCAGCCAACAACTATCAACCCGGCTGCGTCGTCTCACCTGCGAATATTGTAATACAGCCAACAAGGCCGGAGTACCATCCTGCGTAGCCTGTGGCGCACCGCTCGGAAAAATCCAACCGGCAACCTGTATGCAGTGCGGATTTGTATTACTGGCCCGCGAAGCAAACTGCCCTCAGTGTGGTAGACCCGCTCCAAGGTAGGCAATCGATGCAATTGGTAAAAATGTCTTATTGTAAACACTGGTATAACATCGTAAAATATGATGCATATTGTATAATAACCTGGGGAGCTAAATGAGATGAACATAACTCTTGCTGATATTGAACACAGGATAGAAGCTCTTATTGAAATCCACTTAATCAAGTTCCTGCCAGGGGATTTCTGGCAAGACCGTATTGCCCATCGCCTGACAGAAGCGCTTAAGGCCAACATGGCTACAAATGGGCTTGAGCATTCTGTCTCGCATAATTTCACCTTACTGGTACATCCGACAGTCTTGGAACAATGGCAAAAAGAACCTCGCCTGGTGGATGGTCTAACCAAAATTTTCCGGCTGGCCACCAGCGAAGCAGGCGTCAAGTTTGAAGCCGCGCCGACTATTACGCTGGCTTCATCTGAGAATCTTGATGTTGATGATGTTGAAGTCCGCGTTGGCGGCGAAAATGTGGCAGAAACACAAAATGCGCACAGCCAGGAAGCGCAATCAGAAGAAAACGAACAACCCAAAACCGCGTTCCTGATCATCGGTGGCACAAAAGTATATACTGTTGAACAAATGGTTGTTAATATTGGCCGCAGACTTGATAACCAGGTTGTCATTGACGACCCTCGCGTATCGCGCTATCACGCCCAGATTCGTTATGTGCGTGGAAAATTTGTTATCTTTGACTTAAATTCAACCGGTGGAACTTACGTCAACGGCCAGCGTACAAGCCAAAGTGTCCTTTATCCCGGCGATGTGATTTCACTTGCCGGGCTGCCCATCATCTTCGGCCAGGACAATCCCCCTCCCGGCTTGAGGACAACCAGCGGCGACACCGCTCCGCTGTCCAAACAAAGCAGTGAACGCAGCACTGCAACGCTGCAAACAATCCCACTAAACGAAGCTAAAAAAAGTCCTTAAAATGAGTGCTTTGATATTTCTCGGCCTGCGCTTGCTTGCAGCCATTTTGCTGTATGCTTTTGCGGGTTGGTCTTTTTATTTAATGTGGCGTACTCTTCGGGCGCAGGTTGATTTTCTCTCTTCGAGAGAAATCAGCCCCATCAAACTCGGGTTGGTCTCCGCCAGCGGCGAAATGCACATTGCCGAATTCCTCCAAGCTGATTTTTTTATTGGCCGAGACCCAGATTGCGAACTGCTGCTGGATGATACTGCCGTTTCGGCGCGCCACGTCCGCTTGTCTTATCACCACGGACACTGGTGGGCCGAAGACAGGGGCTCAAAAAACGGAACGATACTTAATGATGCCCCGTTAAGCATGCCAACGATCCTGGCAAATGGGGATACAATTGTCTGCGGAGACACCAGCCTGGACGTTATCCTGCCTGAATAGAATAAAATCGAGGAGATATTTTCCATGAACGAAAACCTAGCCTTTTCTGTAATTGGAGGTTCCGGGCTATATCATATGCAGGGGCTTGGTGATACCCAAGAATACTTGCTTGAAACTCCTTTTGGCAAACCAAGTTCGCCGATCATTGTTGGCACCCTGGAGGGCAAAAGGGTCGCTTTCCTTGCGCGTCACGGATTGGGTCATTGTATCTCTCCAACCGAGGTTAATTATCGCGCCAATATTTACGCTCTAAAAAGTTTAGGGGCAAAGAAAATCATCAGCATCAGCGCCTGCGGATCACTGCGTGAAGATTATGCTCCGGGGCACATTGTTGTTCCAGACCAGATTTTTGACAACACAAAAGAACGCGCACGCACCTTTTTTGGCGAGGGATTTGTAGCCCATGTTGGCGTGGCAGACCCATTCTGCGACAACCTTTCGCGCAGCGTATTTAAATCAGTCAGAACGAGCGGGGCAATCGTCCATGCAGGAGGTACGCTCATCACCATCGAGGGGCCAAGATTCTCAACCAGGGCCGAGTCGCATGCTTACCGGGCCTGGGGCATGTCCATCATTGGCATGACAGCCTCGCCAGAGGCGTTTCTGGCCCGTGAAGCAGAAATTTGCTATGCTACAATGGCACATGTTACAGATTATGATGTCTGGCACACCAGCGCAGAGCCAGTGACCGTTGAAATGGTCATCCAAACCCTGAATAAAAATACTGAAACTGCCCAGGAATCGCTACGGATTTTAGCCCGCAATCTGGAAGATAATCCCAACTGCTCATGCCAGCAAGCCCTTGCCAGCGCACTCATTACCAGCCCGGCGGTTATACCAGCAGAAACGCGCAAAAAACTCGATCTGCTGGTGGATAAATACCTGAAATAGCCCACCCTTTGTCAACTTTGCGCCCATCTCATTTCATACCTGCCCAAATCCAAGGCCGCTTGCTAACCCTTGCGGCTATTTTCATGTTTGTTCTTGGCGCGGCTTTAACCATATCACCGGCGGTTCGCGAACAAACATGGCAGGTCTCAAACCTCTTCAATCATTGGATTGGTATCGCGATATGGTCGATACTGGCTTATCTCGCTCACCGCTACGTTGAGCAGCACCTGCCCGATGCCGACCCTTATCTACTGCCGATCGCAACTTTATTGAGCGGATGGGGCATGTTGAGCATCTGGAGGTTGACCAATACGTTTGGGTTGCGCCAGGCGATATGGATTGCCCTGTGTTTCATAGTTTTATTGATTGGGCTGCGCCATCGTGAAATTCCGGAATTTTTACGAAGATACAAATACATCTGGTTGACAAGCGGCTTATTGCTGACAACCCTGACTTTTATTCTGGGTGCAAACCCCATGGGAAGCGGCCCGCGCTTGTGGCTGGGATGCTGCGGCATATACCTGCAACCATCCGAACCATTAAAACTACTTCTGGTTGTCTACCTGGCCGCTTACTTTGCAGACCGAATCCCAATCAGCCGACGAATTTTCCCCCTAATTTTGCCAACCTTATTTTTGACAGGAATTGCGTTGGCCATTTTACTTATACAACGCGACCTGGGTACAGCCTCGATTTTTGTCGTACTGTACGCGATCATGGTTTATCTGGCATCGGCCAAGCGACGCATACTGATCCTGAGCGCATTACTGTTGTTCGGATTGGTTCTTGCGGGTTATTTTTTTATCGACATCATTCAGTATCGATTAACCTCCTGGTTCAACCCCTGGCAAGACCCGAGCGGACGCTCGTATCAGGTTATCCAATCTCTGCTGGCAATTGCCAACGGCGGAGTCTTTGGGCGCGGCATTGGCCTTGGTTCGCCCAGCGTTGTGCCAGTAGCACACTCGGATTTTATTTTCACGGCAATCGCTGAAGAAACCGGTCTGGTCGGAAGCCTGGTTTTGTTACTCTTGATCGGGACATTCACCACGCGTTGCTTCACAATCGCCCTACGCGCAGAGAGACATTTTGAACGCCTGCTCGCAGCCGGACTAGGAACGTACATTGGGATACAGAGCATAGTCATCCTTGGAGGCAATCTTCGCCTGTTACCGCTAACCGGCGTTACCCTTCCCTTTGTGTCTTATGGCGGCTCCTCCCTGCTGACATCTTTTCTGGCCTTAATGCTGCTCCTGCAAATAAGCAATAGCACTGAACGCGACCCTGCCCCGCTATCAAAGAGCACCCCATACCTGCTGGTACCAGCGATAATAAACATAGGCTTGCTGAGTCTTGCATTCGCCAATGGCTGGTGGGGCATTGTGCGTTCAGGCGATCTGCTCACGCGCTACGATAATCCACGCCGTTCAATTGCTGACCGCTATGTGCTGCGTGGCAGCCTTCTCGACCGGCGAAACCAGTTAATTGCCTATACTGATGGCGTTCCGGGTTCATACAAACGGGTTTATGCCTATCCTGAACTATCGTCAATTACAGGATACACGCATAGTGTATATGGGCAGGCAGGGCTCGAAGCACAGCTCGACCCTTACCTGCGCGGACTCCAGGGCTACCCGGCCAGCCAACTCTGGTGGCAGCGCCTGCTTTACGGAAATCCACCGCCTGGCCTGGATGTGCGCCTTAGCCTCGACCTGTCCCTGCAAGAACAGGCTGATGCCCTGCTTGGCAACACCAGGGGAGCGGTAGTGCTGGTAAACGCGAACACAGGTGAAATACTGGTCATGGCCTCGCACCCCACCTATGATGCAAACCTGTTGGACGATATCGGCGCACAGCTGCTCACGGCAGCCGATGCGCCACTACTCAATCGCGCCAGCCAGGGACTCTACTCCCCCGGCACATCCCTGACGCCTTTCCTTCTGGCAGAATTGTTTGATTCCGGGTTTGAACTGCCGGAGTTTCCATCCTCGCTGCTGATGCAGCAAGACGGACGCCTGATTCGCTGCACCATGCGCGAAGACCGCCCCCCAGACTGGGAAAACGTACTGCCCGCAGGCTGCCCACAACCGTTGGTGACTCTGGCGCAAACACTGGGCGCACAAAAAACAGCCAACATGATAGAGAAACTCGGAATGCAAACCAACGATTCGAGATTGGAGATGCTGGCAATCGGGCAAACGATAAGCACAACGCCCCTCAATATGGTCTTGATTGCGGCAGCCATAAGCAATCAAGGTTTAGCTCCGGCAGCCCAGTTACCGATAGCGGTCGATATCCCAGGCCAGGGATGGGTGATCCTGCCACCGCAAGGCCAACCGCAGGTTGTTTTCTCAGCACAGGGAGCAAACATGGCGGCCGAGACTCTACAGTCAGCCGATAATCCCTTTTGGGAAAGCATGGGGCGGATTGAATCGGGGGATAATCCATTGATATGGTATCTCGGCGGGACGCTGCCCAACTGGCAAGGCACACCAGTGGCAATTGTCGTTATCACCGAAACAGATAACCCATCTATAGCGCAGGAAACAGGTCGGGGAATATTAAACGCTGCAATTCAGCCATAAAAGCAACAAAAAAGTGACGGGAAGGTTATTTACAATCCTTCCCGTTTCTCTATTAAGTGGGCAAATGAAAAAATAAATGTTAGACTTCTTGACAAATTAATTGTTTGTGATAATATAAAAAGCGTGAAAAACGCCATAATTGCCCAGGAAGCTACACTGTGAGCCACTTTTTCTGGCCTACCCCATTTCAAAACGTTAAGAATATTAACAAACATGCCGTTCTGGATTTAATTCGCTTTACTCCAGGGGGGATTTCGCGCGCCGAACTTGCATTGCGCATGGACTTAAGCCGGGCCGCAATGACCGCTATTGTCAATGATTTACTGGAAGTTGGGATCGTGCGCGAAACCGAATCGCGAAGCGGGCAAAGTGGGCGCCCGCCGATCATCCTCGAAATCAACCCTGCTCGTGGACGCGTTATCGGTATCGATATGGGAGCAACGCACCTGACCGTGGCGCTGGCAGATTTCTCGGCACGTATTATCGATGAAATCGAAATCCCTTTTGATGTCACCCAAGGCCCCATCCCCTGCCTGGCTCAGGCAGAAGCCCTGCTGACAGAATTGCTCGAAAAAAATGACATGCGCCTTGAACAAGTCCTGGCAATAGGCATGGGCGTGCCAGGCCCGATAGTCAACCAGGCTGGCATGGTCATTGCGCCGCCAATCATGCCGGGTTGGGACAGTTACCCGATTCGGCTTGAAATGGAAAGTAAATGGAACATTCCCGTTTCGCTCAACAACGACGCCGAGCTTGGAATGCTGGGGGAATGGGCCTATGGAGCCGGACGTGGCGAAGAGCACCTCGCTTACATCAAGGTTGGCTCCGGCATTGGCGCGGGCCTGCTGCTAAACGGACAGGTTTACCAGGGTTCAACCGGTTCGGCGGGTGAGATCGGCCATCTGACCATCGAAGAAAATGGGCCGCTGTGCGATTGCGGCAGTACTGGTTGTCTTGAAGCCCTGGCAGGCGGAAAAGCCATCGCACGACAGGCTCAAGAGGTTGTCGCCAAAGGCAAAGGAACCCTTCTTGCAGGCATGGGCCCGCCGGAAGAATTAACCGCCCGCGATGTTGCAGCCGCTGCCCGAAGAGGTGATTTGCCATCCCAGGAAATTATAGCCAGGGCCGGAAGCTACCTGGGGATAGCCATTGCCGGTATGGTCAACCTGTTTAATCCACGCGTAGTGGTCATCGGCGGAGGCGTATCGCAGATTGGCGACCTGTTGCTGCAACCAATCCGCGATACCGTGCGGAGGCGCAGCCTTGCCGGAGCCGCCCAGGCAGTCAAAATTAATACAGCGATATTACGCCGTCGCTCCTCGATTATGGGAGCTGTTGTACAGGCATTATCTACGGCATTACACCAAATCGCAGATAAAAAAGAAATCCCGGCAGCCAACACCAAGGGTTAGGGACGCCAGCGTACCATTAACCATCCCCACCCCGCAAGAAAAACAAACTAAATTGATAAGAATGCCGCCTGTTTTCGCATGGGCGGCATTCTTGTTGTAAAATTGTGACCGTTATCGATACCATTTCTCCGGAGCCACCATGACCGTCCCTTATTGGGTGCAAGACGCTGTTTTTTACCAGATTTTCCCGGACCGCTTCGCCAACGGTGAACCAGGCAACGACCCGATCAATGTCCAGGCCTGGGGCGCGCCACCCACCATCCACCACTTCCAGGGTGGTGACCTGCGCGGTATCATCCAGAAATTTGATTACCTGCTCGACCTGGGCATTAACGCCATCTACCTGAATCCCATTTTCCAGGCAACCTCATCCCATCGTTATAACGCCAGCGACTTTTTCAAGATCGACGATAAGCTCGGCAGCCTGCTCGATTTCCACGCCCTGCTCGACCTGGCCCACCGCAACAACGTGCGCATCATTCTGGACGGTGTTTTCAACCATGTCGGGCGCGGATTTTTTGCGTTCAATGACCTGCTCGAAAACGGGGAATACTCCGCTTACCGCGACTGGTTCCACGTCCGCCACCTGCCAGTGGATGCTTATGGCCCCGGCGAAGCCTATAACTATGCGGGCTGGTGGAATTACAAGTCCCTGCCCAAGCTCAATATCCAAAATCCGCAGGTGCGCGCCTACATCATGCGCGTCGCCCGTTACTGGATCGAGCGCGGAGCAGACGGCTGGCGGCTGGACGTACCCAACGAAATCGACGATGATGACTTCTGGGCAGAATTCCGCCATACCGTTAAATCAGTCAACCGCGACGCCTATATCGTCGGCGAAATCTGGACAGTCGACACACGCTGGGTCAACGACAAACACTTCGACGGGCTGATGAACTACCCGGTCAAGGATGCTCTGATCGCCTGCATGAACCAGCATGAAAACGTGGAACAATTTGCCGAACGGGTTGAGAGCCTGTTTAAGATATACCGGCGCGAGAACCTGTACGCCATGTATGTGCCACTCGACTCACACGACACCGCCCGCGCCCTGACACTCCTGGGCGGCAGGCTCGACAAACTCAAAATGGCCTTCCTGTACATCTTTGCCTACCCCGGCGCGCCCGCCATCTATTATGGCGACGAAATCGGCATTGAAGGTGGCAACGATCCCGACAGCCGCCGCGCTTTCATTTGGGATTCGGCCCAGTGGAAAGGCGACCTGCGCGATTTTATCCGCGCCCTGATCGACATCCGCAAGCAGCGCCCCAGCCTGCGGCGCGGCGACTATACCCGTCTTGGACTGAACGCCGCGGAAAGATGGTACGCCTTCGCGCGCAACCTGGGCGAAGAGAAAACCGTTGTGGTGGTTAACCTGTCTGAAACCAGTCGCGATATCCAGGTGCCGGTCAAGACCGTTTGGGCCGAAGGACGCAATGTGCGCAACCTCATCGACAACCGTCCTTTCACTGTCACCAACGGGCACATCCACATAACCCTGCCGCCCTGGGGCGGGGCCTACCTCGGTTAAGAAAAAAAGAACGCGGGCAGCACAACCCGCGTTCTTTTTTTGTGTTCTTACCTGCAAAGACAGGAGCTGACCCAATGAGCATTCTCACAGAATCGCTGCAAAATCCCGATCCGCAAACCCGAAAACAGGCCATTGAAGAAGCCGCCCAGAGTGTCGTCACATCCGAACTGCTAGCTCTTGTCGAACGATTGGCCGCCAGCGACCCGGATGCAGAAGTCCGCGCCGCCGCGCTGGAGGCTCTTGATACACCCAAATTGCGCGCCCTGCGCGCCCAACGGCTGATGAAACTGACCGGTTCGGAACAGCGTTTCATTCTGCAAGAACTGGACGCATGGCAAAAACAAGGGCTGATCGGAGATGAACTGGCCCAGACCCTGCGCTCACGCTACCGGGTTGTCTTCAAGCCTGCGCCTGTTCCCGCCGCGCAAACGGCAGCGCCCGCCCCGCCCACACCGGCTGCGGCACCGAAAGCCGGCTCTGCGCCCGCACCGGTTGCGCCACCCACTCCACGTGAACCGCGCCCCAGCCTGGCCCAACTCCTGCTCAGCGAAGCCAGCATCAAAACCTTTTTATACCTGGGAGCCTTTTTCGTTATCGCTGCCGCCGTTATCCTGGCCGCCCTCGTCGAAGTGCTGCGCCTGCCAATTCTCTCAGTGGCGGTGCTGGCCTTCGGCGGGACGGCGGTTGCCCTCAAAAAACGCCTGCCCCAGCCCAGTTTTGTCCTGTTCATCGTTTTTTCCTTCCTGCTGCCCATCAACGCCGGAGTTTTTTCCGACCTGGTCAACCTGGCAGGTCAGGCCCTGGCCGCGTACTGGACTTTCGTCCTGCTGGTCTGCGCCGCCATCTGGATTTTTGCCACCTGGTTCTACAACTCTCGCTTCTTCAGTCTGACCGCCCTGGGTGCATTTGTCTATTCGGCCTGGTTTTTGCCCGCCATCTTTAGCGGCGACCCGTCCGGGGAAGCCCGCCTGCTTGCCTTGCAACTTGCCAATCTGGCCGGCCTGGCAGGTGTGTTTATGCTGGTACGCAAAAAAGATTGGCCCTTCAGCAACCCGACTTTTCTTTTCGGACAATTTATCAACATCCTGCTTGTATTCGGCCTTGCTGTCATCTCCCTGCTCAATCTGTTTGACTACTATACAAATAACAGCGCCAACGCCGATAGTCTCTGGCTGGCAATTTCTGCCGCCTGGCTGTTGACCGGCTTGTACTACGTCACAAGCAATATTCTGAAACCTTTCGCGCTCTTCTCCTGGTTTGCCAGCGCAGCCCTGGCGCCGGTACTCTTCCTGGCCCAACATGCTGTTGAGTTTACACGGCTCGATTGGGCGCTGGCCCTGGGCTGGTCGCTCTGGGCGGCCATGCTGACCTTGTTGAGCGAAGTAACATATCGAATCGCTCATTTGCAATGGCTAAAAAGTAAAACCCAACCCTACAGCCTGCCGCTGGCCCTGGCCGGAATTGCGCTCTTCCTGCTTGGCGGATTGTGGGGCATTTTCACATCAGTAACCTGGGGATTTGCGCTCTTCCTTTCAGCCGCCATTCTGCTCGGGCTGGCGCATCTCATCCGCCCGCGCGGCTGGATCTGGCTGGCCGGGCTACTGGACGGTCTGTTCGCTTACTTCATCTTCTTCGACCTGCCCTTCATGCCCGACCTGGACGAGTACCTGCTCTACAAACTGACCCTGGTCGCCATTCTGTTCATCCTGCCAGACGTGCTCTTACGCCCCGATTGGGGTGCCCGCCTGAAGTGGTTTCTACCCTTGCGCGGTCTGGCCATCATCCTCGGCGCGTGGACAATTCTGGGCATTTTCCTGGGTGGCATGGAAGACCAAACCCAATCCGCAGTCAGCGCCCTGCTGTTATCTGGGATATATTGGCTATACGCTATCAGATACCAAAAGCCCAAGCTCGGCTACCTGCCCGGGCTGCTCTTGCCTCTTGGGTTGGCGTACGGATTGGGGGCGCTCAATGAGATGCGCCAGCTTAACCTGGGCTTTGCGGCCATTTCAGTCCTGGCGATCCTGTACTATCTCGCCGGCTGGGCGCTGGAACGCCTGTTCAAGCTGGAAGACTGGTCGCGTAGCCTGCGCTGGATAGCCCTGTCGCTGGCACCCGCCCTGGCCTTAACAGCCATACTCGCTGAAAACCCGCTCGAAGGTTGGTTTGTCGCTTTGTTGGGGCTGCTCTTCGTAGCCGAAACAAGCCGCCACCCGCTCATCGAAACCATTGCGCCGCTATTTCTAATCTTTGGCTTTGGATTGATCCTGTTTGAAAACAAGGTTCAGCCAGGCTATTATTATCTGGCCGGTATGGCCGCGCTCTGGCTGACCATGGATTACGCCTACAAACGCATTCTTTCGACCCGCCCGATGCGATCACTCACCGCTGCCGGTGCAGTCGTCCTGACGACCCTCGCTGCCGGTTCCATCTTATTCGAAACAGGGGTGACCGTTGCGCTATTTGTCGTCAGCCTGGCCCTGACAATTTTCCTGCTGGCCTATGCCCTGCTCTACCAGAACGCGCAGCTGGGATACATCTTCACTGCCTTCCTGAGCATCTCCACCCTGACCCTGGCCCGTCTGTGGCTGGCCGACGCCTGGCTGTGGTCGCTGACCCCGCTGGCGCTGGCATATTTCGGACTCGGCCTGGTGCTCAAAAATGGCTGGGAAAAGACCCTGCGCTTCTCCGGGTTGGGACTGGCGGGGCTGACCGCCCTGTCCGCGCCGTTCGCGCCTCAGCAAGGGGCGGGCTGGTTCGTCGCAGTCCTGGCCCTGATCTGGCTGGCCGAGACCTGGATCAACAAACGCCCCTGGGCCGAGGGCGGATTTTATTTGGGCGGACTGCTGGCCTTCGGGCTGGTTCTGGAGCAATACGGCCTGCTCACCGCAGCTTATTTCTCCTTGGGGATGGCGGTGTTCCTGCTCGGGTTTGATCTGATCCTCGGGTTTAGCATCCAGCGTAACCCCGCTCTGGCGCTGCTCGTGCGCAGCCTGGGCGGACTTTCCGCCGGTGTGGCGATGCTGGCCTGCCTGCCGAACGGGATCAGCGCCGGAGAGCTGCTGATCGCCTTCGCGCTGACCGCTTTCTTTGGGCTGTACGCCCCCCTGCGCCGCCAGCCGCTGCTCGGATACATCCCGGCCGGGCTGCTGGCTTTGAGCATCCTGTTCCTGCTGTCCTGGCTGGACGAATGGGATCTTTGGCTGTCGGCGCTGATTTTGCTTTCGGTAGCGTACTACCTCGTCAGCCTGGCGCTCGAGCGGGTCTCCGCGGAGTGGTCGCGGGTGCTGCGCTTTGGTGCAGTCGGTCTGGGGACGCTGACCAGTTTCGGGGCGCTCGTCCAAGGTCCGAGCGTGGCAGCGTCGGTCCCGGTTGCCATCGCGGCCAGCCTGTGGGCCGTTGAAGCCTTCCGCCGCCGCAACGTCTGGCTGGGATTCCCCACCAACGGCCTGTATTTGATGTCTTACTTTATGCTGCTGACCTCGCTCGAAGTGACCCAGCCCCAGTTCTACTCGATCGGCGCGGCCCTGCTCGGACTGCTAATGCACTATCTGCTGACCCGCGCCGGCAGCGACAAGGGCGCGTTCGTGACCGGACTGGTCTCGCAATTGGTGCTGCTCGGCACAACCTACATCCAAATGCTGGCCACGGAGGAGTTGGGCTATTTCGCGGCCCTGTTCTTCCAGGCGCTGGTGGTGTTGATCTACGGACTCGTGCTGCGTTCGCGCAGCCTGGTGGGTGTGCCGATTGCGATGCTGGTGCTGGGCGTGACCACCATCGTCTTGTTCATCCTGCGCGGGCTTTCGACAGTCATCCTGATTGGCTGCACGGGGATCGTGATGATCATCGTGGCGACCCTGGCGGTCGTGCTGCGCGAAAGGCTGGCCCAGGTTGGGGAAAGATTGAGCGGCTGGCGGGCGTAAAGGATCGCGCCTATAATACGACCATACCGGCAAAATTGAACTGGGGTTGGTAAGCATTTTGTCCGCGGTGCTGGCGAGCCTGCAAACGTTCTATAATTTTTCCAGCCACGCCGAAAGACATCGCTCGGCGGGCGTTAAATACAAAGCGATCACCCGCGAACTGGAGCAAGCTTTGACACAATCCACCAAACAGTTGCCAGAGAAGAAAGATTTTCTCGACGATCTCCGGCTACGACTGGACGACATCGAATTGGAAGCTCCGATCGTGCCGAAAGGCATATATCGTCGGATCGAGGAACGTTATGCTACTGTGGTCTTCGCAAACAGGGTTGCTTCGCTCGTCAAGTAAATGAGCGGGTTTTCTACTTCGCATCCCCCAACACCCGCACAAGATCCGGCAAAATATCGCCGGATTTGCCGTGGAAGGCGTAATCGACATACTCTGTCAGCGGGGTTGGTTCGTAATTGACCTCGACCAGCACCGCCCCGCGCTTTTTGGCCCAGAAGGCCAGCGAGGCCGCCGGTTGGACCAATCCGCTGGTGCCGACCGAGAAAAAAGCCTGGCAGGTGTTGGCCGCCTGAATCGCGGCGTTCAAGCCGTCCTCGGGCAGGTTTTCGCCAAACCAGACCACGTCCGGCCGCAGCAGCGCGCCACAATGTGGACAGGCTGGCACAACTTCTGGCAACTCTTCCCACTCATCGATCACCCCACAGCCTCGCGAACAGCGGATGCGGCGCAAATTCCCGTGCAGCTCGACCAGGCTGCGGCTGCCCACGCGCTGGTGCAGCCCGTCGATGTTCTGGGTGATAAGCGTAAACTGGTCGAAATGCTTCTCCATCTCGACCAGAGCAAAGTGACCGGTATTCGGCTCTGCGCCCCCGGCCCCTTCGCGGCGGGTGGAGTAGAAATCCCAGACCAGGCGCGGGTTGCGCTCGAAGGCTTCGGGCGTGGCCAGATCTTCAGGCTTGTACTGCGCCCAGATCCCGACCTGGGCATCGCGAAACGTGCGCAGCCCGGATTCCTGCGAGACGCCCGCCCCGGTCAGAACAGCAACACGCGACGAAGCGCGCAAAAAAGAAATCAGTTCGGGGGGAAACGTTGTTGTCATGGGTAAAGTATACCCGTCCCGCTCTTAGGCGAATAGACAAATTTCCCGAACTAATTTCTTTATGAGAAAAACACGTCATTGCAAGCCTAGAAAAGGGTCAAAGCTAACCACCATTCGCTAGCCTACCGTAAATATAATCGCAATGGCCTATAAAAAACGATTTTATGTCAGTGATTTCTTCTTCAAGACCCTGATTTCCTGAACAACAGTAATGGCAATCGTCAGTAGAGTAAACGGAATTAAAAACCAAAACATAGTGTTGGTCAAAATTTCGCGGTTCTGATGATGCTGTATCGACTCGAAGATTACGTAAGCGGTGTAAGCAACGTAGTACAACAAGAACAAACCGCCTTCCCAGCGCGCAATCAGGTTGCCAGTGAAGAAGATTGGCAGGGTTGCCAGGGCGACCGCGATCATGAAGGGCATATCAAATGCCAGCGCAGATGCTGCAACATTGATACCGTCTGGCGCAACAAGGGCCGAAAGTCCTAATACGCCCATGATATTAAAAATATTGCTACCAACCACATTCCCAACGGCAATATCACGCTCTTTTTTGATGGCCGCCATGACCGAGGTTGCCACTTCCGGCATCGAAGTGCCAGCCGCAACGATGGTCAGGCCGATTACCAGGTCACTGACGTTAAACAGTTGCGCCAGTGACACCGCACCTTCTACAAGCCAGTTCGAACCAAGCACCAAAAAGACCAGCCCCACCGCGATCAAGATCACATTAATAAAGGTGGCTGGCTGTTTCTCATCTTTTGGTGGAGTGTATTCATCGGCATATTCCTGCTTTACTTCTTTGGTTTCTTTACGGCTTATCTGAATTCCATACCAGATATAAGCGATCAACCCCAAAAACAAAAACACGCCATCCAGACGACCAATCTTGCCATCCAGGCCCATCAAGAAAAGCAAAATGGATAGACCAATCATCAGTGGCACATCGAGACGCACCAACTGCTGGTGAACGATCAAGGGAGTAATCATTGCCGAAAGCCCCAGGATCAACAAGATATTAAAAATATTGCTACCTACAACGTTCCCAAGCGCAATATCGGCGCTGCCACTGAAAGCCGACTGCACACTAACTGCCAATTCTGGCGAACTGGTGCCAAAAGCCACCACCGTTAGACCGATTACCAGGGGCGAAATACCCAAAGACGCCGCCAGACGCGAAGCGCCGCGCACGAGAAGCTCCGCCCCAACCACCAGGATTACCAGGCCGCCTACTAACAAAAGAACAATCATCCAACCCATCCTTCTATCTCCTATTTACAATTTTCATGAGATTATATCGTTATCATGTAAAAATTATCTTAATTATTTTCCCAAGAACATGCTTTTTTTATCAAAGCCGCGCATGAACCAACAAACAAGGTTAAAATCAATATGGAGACCCTCCCATGAGAAAACTTCCTGAACATGGCAGTTGTTTTGTCTGTGGAACAACCAACCCGCGCACGCTGGGCCTAACTTGGTACGCAAACGCGGACGGCAGCATTTGGGCCGAATTCACCTTCGACGCCTCGCAGCAGGGACCGCCCAACCATGTCCACGGCGGGGCCTCGGCAGCAGTGCTCGATGAGGCCATGGGTGCGGCGGTCTGGGTGGCGGGCTTGCAGGTGGTCGCCGCCCGGCTGGAAGTGGATTACAAACGCCCCCTGCCGCTCGGCCAAAAGATCAGCATCCACTCACGGATCAGCGAACGGCATGTGCGCAAGATTTTTGCCACATCTGAAATCCGGCTCGAAAACGGCGAGGTCGCAGCCGCCGGAAAAGGCATTTACGTCAGCGCGCCGCATCTGTTCGTCAACACAAAATTTGAAAATATCGAACCGCAACACGGCAAGGATAGAAAACATGAGTAATCCAACCCTTGATTTAATACGCGCGCACGGGTCCTGCCGTCGCTACCGGCCTGATGACGTTTCAAACGAGATGATCGAGAGCATTGTCGAGGCCGGGCAGCGCGCTTCGACCTCATCCAACATGCAGGCTTACTCGGTCGTCGCCGTGACCGATGCCGCGAAACGCGCAGAACTGGCGCGCCTGTGCGGGCAGCAAAAGCACATCGCCCAGGCGCCTGTCTTCCTGGCCTGGTGCGCCGACCTGGCCCGCCTGGATCGCGCCTGTCAGTTACGCGAACTGGAACAATCGAGCGAACATGTCGAAAACTTTCTTGTGGCCGCAGTGGATGCGGCCATCGTTGCCCAAAACGCAGCCCTGGCGGCCCAGTCGCTCGGACTGGGCATTTGTTATATCGGCTCGATCCGCAACAACCCACGCGAGGTTATCCAATTGCTCGAACTGCCGCGGTTGGTTTTCCCGGTGACCGGCATGACGATCGGCTGGCCCGAAAAGCCGCCGCGCACCCGTCCGCGCCTGGGGCTGGAGGCCGTCTTGCACCGCGAACGCTACAATCCGAACCAGGATGAAGCCCTGCTCGCCTATGATCGCGAAATGGCCGCCACCGGCATCTACGAGGGTCGCCAGGTTGAAATCCCCGGCCGGCCGGGCGAGATGGAAGCCTACGGCTGGCTGGAGCACAGCGCCCGGCGGGTAGCCCAACCCATGCGCACTTTCCTGCGCGAGGTGTTGGAAGAACAGGGATTTTTGTTGAAATAATTTTTAGGAGAAACTATGCAAGGAATTCGTGAAACCCTATCCGCTTCGGCTCAAAAAGTGCAGAATACGCTGATCGAGCGCGGCACAACCCTGAAAGTAGTCGAATTCATCGAAAGCACGCGCACCTCCGCCGAAGCCGCCGAGCGGGTTGGGGTTAGCCTCGGGCAGATCGCCAAATCGCTGATCTTCAAAGGCAAGACCAGCGGAAAGCCGGTGCTAATCATCGCCAGCGGCGCAAATCGCGTGGATGAGAAGAAAGTCTCGGCCCTGCTGGGAGAGAAGATTGGGCGCGCCGACCCGGAATTTGCGCGCGAGGCAACCGGCTTTGTCATCGGCGGGATTCCGCCGCTCGGGCATATCCAACCGATCACAACTCTTCTGGACGCTGACTTGTTCCAGTACGAAATCATTTGGGGCGCGGCTGGCACACCCAACGCCGTATTTGAGCTGACCCCCTCCCAACTGGAAACCCTGACCGGCGGCCCGGTTGCGGATGTCAAAGAAGCTAAGGAGTAGTTTGACAATAACCACAAGCCCTCCCAGCAAAGAGCGCCGGGACAATGTGAGCGGAGGACGTAGCCCGCGGTCGAAGGGCAATATAAGAGTAAAAACAATGAACATTACCAATTTGACCATTCTGAACGATTCACTGTGGACCAGCGGCCAACCCACCCGCGCCGAGCTGGCCGAAATTGCGGTAGCAGGCTTCGAGGTTGTCATCAACCTGGCCATGCCGAGCTCCGACAACGCCCTGCCCGACGAAGCCGAACTGGTTCAGTCGCTCGGCATGGAATACATCCCGATCCCGGTTGTGTGGGATGCCCCCCAGCCCGAAGATCTGAAGCGCTTCATGGATGCGATGGATACACGCCATAATCGCAAAATTTTCGTCCACTGCGCTCTGAATTACCGCGCATCTGCCTTCACCGCCCTATGGCGCGTTCTGCGTCAGGGCTGGGAAAAAGAAAAAGCCTTCGCCGTTCAGGAAACCATCTGGCAACTGGAGGATCATCCAACCTGGAAAATTTTCGTTACCTCGGCGCTCGGGCAAACTTATTGATAAAGTTTTTCAATAAAACGGGTTTGTGGTAAACTATACTGGCTCCGAACATCATCGAAGAGCAATTTTTCTCCCCAAGAGGCACTGTGACACACCCCCAAATTACCAAAGAACCTGCCCGGCTTGAATTGGACAAGATCAATGTCGGCTACAACGGCAGCCTCGTTCTGCGCGATCTATCGGTGCAGGTCGCGCACGGCGGCCAGGTGGCGGTCGTCGGCCCGAATGGTGCAGGCAAATCTACCCTGTTCAAAGCCCTGGTCGGCCTGTTGCCTTTGCGCAGCGGACGGATCTTCATCCACGGCGAACCGCTCGGCCATCACAAGGATTGCGTGGCCTACGTGCCGCAGCGCGAAGACCTCGACTGGCGTTTTCCCGTCAGCGTCGCGGATGTGGTCATGATGGGCCGCTTCGCCCGCCTGGGCTGGACGCGCCGCCCCGACAAGAGCGACCACGCCGCGGTAGCCCAGGCACTGGAACAGATGAACATCGCCAACCTCGCCAAAAACCCGATCGGCGATCTTTCAGGTGGGCAGCAGCAGCGCGTCTTTCTGGCGCGCGCCCTGGCCCAGGAGCCGCACATCCTGCTGATGGACGAACCCTTCACCGGCGTGGACGCATCCACCCAGGAAGCGACCCTGTCCCTGCTCGACCGGCTCAAAACCCAGGGCGTGACCGTCATGGTCTCGACCCACGATCTGAACATGGCCGCCCAACGCTTCGAAACCGTTTTACTGCTCAACAAGGGACTGGTGGCCTATGGCCCGCCCGAAACCGCGCTCTCCGCCGATGCCATCCAACGCGCCTTTGGCGGACAAGTGCTCTTCCTGAACGGCGTGGCAGCCATCGTTGACGACTGCTGCCCCGGCGATGAAGAACATCATCACACGGAGGCGGCATGAGCTTCCTGCTGGACCCCCTGGCCTACACCTTCATGCAGCGCGGCCTGGCCGCCTCGGTCATCGTCGGCATTGTCTGCGCTGTGATCGGCAGTTACGTTGTCCTGCGCGGCATGGCCTTCCTGGGCGATGCCCTGGCGCACGCCATCCTTCCCGGCGTGGCGATCGCTTATTTAATGGGAGGCAACCTGACGGTCGGCGCGCTGGTCGCAGCGATCATCGTCGCTCTGCTGATCGGCCTGTTCACCCGCCAGGGGACCATCCGCGAAGATACCGCCATCGGCATCCTGTTCGCGGCGGCACTCTCGCTCGGCGTGGCGCTGATCAGTTCCATCCGCACCTACGCCCTCGACCTGAGCCACATCCTGTTCGGCAACATGCTCGGGGTTTCTGCCACCGATCTGTGGATGGTGGGGATTCTCGGGCTGCTGGTTTTAGCCGTGATTATCGGGCTTTACCGGCCCTTTTTGGTGGTTTCGTTCGACCCAACCCTGGCCGCCACCCTGCGCTGGCCGGGAGAGTTTTTCCGCATCCTGCTGCTGGTGCTGCTGGCGCTGACGGTTGTCATCTCACTCCAAACGGTGGGAATTGGACTGGTGGCCGCCATGCTGGTCACCCCCGCCGCGACCGCCTACCTGCTGACCCGCCGCCTGGCCGCCATGATGAGCCTTTCAGCCGTACTCGGAGCAGTTTCGAGCGTCATCGGTCTGTACGTCAGTTATTACGCCAATATCGCCTCGGGGGCGGCGGTTGTGCTGGTGGCAACCGGCTTTTTCCTGCTGGCTTTCATCTTCGCTCCAGGCCGCGGCCTGGTCTGGAAACGGTAACGGAGAAAACATTAATGGCTCATGTTATTGCCATCTCAAATGTCAAAGGCGGGGTAGCAAAAACCAGCACCAGTTCTGCACTGGGGCGGGCAATCTCCAAAATGGGACATAGCGTTTTGCTGGTAGACCTGGACGCGCAGGCTGACCTGACCACCAGCGTAGGAATAACGCAAAGCAGCATTGCATACGGCACAAAAGATTTGTTCACGCCCGGCTTGATCGACAAATTGGGTATAAAAAACTTCATCATCCCTACCATCTACGAAAAGTTGGACATCATGCCTGCCAAAGGAGAAATCGACTGGTATGACAAAGGTCTGGCCGAAGCCAACGACCGTTTGCTCAGTCAGCTTTTCGACTCAAAGCTCAGGTCGCGCTACGACTACATCATCATGGACTGCGCCCCGGCAATCAATGTATATGCCCTGAATGCCCTGAACGCCGCCGACCTTGTGATTATCCCCACCCAGGCAGAGTTTTTTTCGGCCAACTCGCTGATAAAAATGATGCGCATCATCCGGCATGTGCGTCAAAGTAGAAAAGCTGATCTGGCTTACCGTGTTTTGGTCACGATGTATGTCCAGCGCACCCGAATCCAACGCACGGTGATGGAAGAGTTTCGCAACGGCTTCGGCGAGAACCTGTTCGGGACTTATATCGAAATTGACACAAAAATCCGCGAATCACAGTCTGCCCACATCCCAATTATTGATTACAAACCCATTTCGCGCGGCGCGCTCCAATATCAAAACCTGGCCATCGAAGTTCTGGCATTTTTCAAGCAGCCCGCCCAATCATTGATCTCATTGACGGAACAAAAAACGGCCAAAACCGAAGAGAGTACGCAAACATTTTGCCCGTTCCTGGGTTTCAAAGACGACCTCAAGACCGTGATGAATTACCCAAGCGATCTGAACCATTGTCACCGCGCCAGCAAGGCTGCTCCCCCAAAACTGGGCCACCAGACAACTCATTGTCTGACTCAATCCTACCTGGCCTGCCCCATGCTGCAAACCAGCAAGAAAATATCCCTGCCAACCGAGTTGCAAGAGCGTCCGTCCAACCTGTGGAATAAACTCGGATTCTAATAACAAAAGGATAAAACACATGATTGAAGGATGGGATTATCTTTTTATTGCCCTGGCCGCGATTGCCGCCGGAGCGATCAATGCCCTGGCCGGCGGCGGGACACTGATCTCGTTCCCGGTTCTGATCGCCGTCGGCGTGCCGCCAGTGGCATCCAATATTACAAACACGGTCTCGCTGCTGCCCGGTTATATCGGCGGGACGCTGGCGCAATGGGCCGACATCAAAACCCAGATGAAACGCCTGTGGCTGATTTTACCTGCCAGCATCGTCGGCGGCCTGTTGGGCGGTATTTTACTGATCGTTACCGGAGAAGAAGTCTTCGGGCAGATTGTGCCTTACCTGATTTTGCTGGCCTCGCTGCTGCTTGCGGTGCAGGACCCCGTCCGCGCCTGGCTGCTCAAACGCGCTGCCGAAAAAGGGAACGGACAAGTCTCCGAGTTCTGGAGCACCATCCCGATTGGGTTGGCCTCAGTCTATGGCGGCTACTTTGGGGCCGGGCTGAGCGTCATCGTGCTGGCTGCGCTCGGTTTAACGGTGGACGAATCGCTAACCAAACTGAATGCGCTTAAACAAGCCGTCTCATTTAGCGTCAACGTTGCGGCAGCAGTTTTCTTTGTTTTCTCGGGCTACGTGGTTTGGAATGTCGTACTGGTCATGGCGGTTGCCGCGCTGATCGGCGGCTGGTTGGGCGGCAAACTTGCCGGGTCGATCAAGCCCAACCACCTGCGCTGGCTGGTGGTCAGCATTGGCGTGGTTGTCGGTATCATTTATCTGATACGCGGATAAAATTTATAAAAGCAGCTCCCGTCCGGGTTGAGATCGGACGGGAGCTGCTTTTATTAGTCACCAATGTGCTGGACAAGATCGCCCGTGGCGAAGGCTGCTTCACCTTCAACGCGCACGCCGCCTTCAGGCATGGCAGGCCCATCGTGATCGCGGAAGTAAAGAGGCAATCCTTCCGCAAAATTAAGCGGGTACTCGCTGGGGTCCTGACGCTGGTGGTGGATGTGGATGTGCGGTTCGCTGGTGTTGCCCGAGTTGCCGCACTGGCCGATAACCTGCCCTTCAGTGACAGTATCACGCGTCTTCACAGTGACACTGCCTTGTTTCAAGTGTGCGATAACGAGATACGTCCCGGTCTCCATGCGGATCATGACATGGTTGCCGGTCGGTGCTTCAAAATTATTCGAGACAATGCCCGGAGCCATATCCGGTTCACCATCATGGGCGGAGACAACATAACCGGAGACCGGCGCCACAACCGGCACGCCATAACAACCATAATCATCCAGATTGGGGCTGCCCGAAAGATACGGCGCTACCAGCAAATCATATGCCCAGCGCTGGTCAGGAGTAATGGCGTGGTAGTTTTTCTCAATGTCGTCTCCGCCCCATATCACCTGCAAGGGAACGTCTGCCGGGAGCCGAATGGTCGCAGCCGGGCTGGACTTTTCCAACGAGGCTGGGTAAGCTACCGGGACAAACAAGGCAATCAGCGGAGACAAACAGAGCAAAGCCGTCAAGCCGGTTGCCAGCAAGGCCTTACTTTTCCTGCGCCGGACAAGCGCATAAATAACCACCGTGATCAGGGAAATCAATCCCAGCGCAGGCGGGATCAACTCCAGCAAATACCAGGCAGTGATCCGAACCATGCCCCCCGACGCAAACATTCCCAATAAAACCGCTAACGATCCAATCATCAGAGTCAACGGGATCCAGCGTACGATTTGCCACAGGCGGGACGGTTTGGGAGATTCTTCTTCCATGACTTGCTCCTTTTGATGAAAATTTTCGAAAGTTACAGGCTGCAAGGATTCATACGGAAGATACCCGGATAAGTTTTGCCGGTCAACGCTGATTTGCGTTAGAGTTTCAATAGAAAATAAATGCAGAGCGTAGGTGGCCAGAAAATCGGCGGCGCTTCCTATACATCCATCTTCATGAACCGCCAGACTGCCAAAAGGAAGAAGCCGGCGGCGTAAGCGAGCAAAATTCCGGTTGGCAGCAGTATCGAGGAAAAATCCAACCCGCGGATGAGGATATTCTGATAACCGGTCATCGCCCAGGCCGAAGGCATCAGCCGCCCTAAGGCCGCGAATGCCCCACCGGAGGTTTCAAGCGGAAACCAGGCTCCACCCAGGGCCGAGAACAGGAACATGGCGATCATCGAAAACAGGACAACCTGGTCATCCGAATTTGCCAGCACACCGATCAGCAGTCCCATCGAGGCCACCCACAGGCCCAGCGCCAGCGAAACCAGGAGCGTGCCGAGCGGCTCGCGCAGGTAATCCACACCCAGCGCGAATTGCCCGAAAATCACCAACATGGCGGTCTGCAAGAAAACCAACCCGAACATCGCCAGCAAATGCCCGGCCACAATCTCCCAGGGACGCATGGCGGTTGTCATCAGGCGTTGCAGGGTGCGGGTTTTGCGCTCATTGACCAAAATCTGGGCCGAGGTAACCAGCCCCATGATCGCAAACTGCACCAAAATCCCCGGCGAAGCCTGGTTGTAAGGGTTATCGCCAAACCAGTTTTCTGTTGGTTGGGCTACCGCCCGCTCCAGGCGCACCCGTTCCAGGTGTGAGTTTTCGTCCCATTTCGCCCAGGCCAGTTCCAGCGCCGGGGAAAATTCGGCGGGATTCCCCTGCACATCCGCGCTGATGGATGCAATCTCCACCGCGCTCATCAACTGGGAAACCGGGACTCTTAACAGTTGATAGAGCGATTGCCCATCTGACGAATTCGACTCGGCAATGAGCTTCAACTGCGGGGCGGTGCCCACATCGTCCTGCCCACCGAAACCGGACGGGACGACCAGCACCCCGGCCACTTCCCCACGCCGCAGCGACTCGAGCGCTTCGGCCTGTTCCAGCCTGACAACTCTCAGCGTGTCTGACGCCTCCAGCCGCGCGAACAGCATTTGACTCAGCCGGGAATCCTGCTCCGGGTCAACATAGGCCAGCCCCAACCGCGCATCGACGCTTTCGTTGCCCGATTCCCCTGCGTTGTAGGCAAATCCCATAAACAGGGTAAACACAATCGGCATGGCGACCAGGAATAACAGCGAGCGTAAATCGCGCAGGATTTGGTACAGGTCTTTGAAAGCAAGGTCTAAAATTTTCATTTATCATCTCCGGTGGGGCAAATTGTCAATTTGCCTTACGAATATCTCTTCTTGAACATCACAGCGCCAATGGCGAACATCACCGCACCCATCGCCAGCGCCACCACAAAGGGCAGAAGCAAATCGGCAGGAACGGCACCGGCCAGGGACAACTTCCAGCCCTTCAACACCCAGCCCTGCGGGGTGAAGTTGGCGAGCATGGCAAAGGCGGCTGACATCCCGCCGGGGATATTGGCCGTAAACAGTCCGCCCAACATGCCCAGAGCCGTCAGTCCGCCGCCCAGCACCGGGCCGCCCTGTTTGCTGGTCTTGACAAACGCGATGAGCAGTACGCCCAAACCCGAAGCGGCAATCACCTGTCCGGCCAGCGCCAGCGCAACCGCGCCGGGCTGCCCCCAGGCAATGCCAAAAGCGTAATGCCCGGCCGTCATCAGTACCAGCCCTTGCAGGATGACCGTCAGCACCACCGCCAGGAATTTCCCGGCCAGGATATTGGCGCGCTCGGTCGGCGTGGTAAACAGGCGCGCCAGCGTGCCTTCCTCATCCTCGCACAGGATGGACATCATCGCATAGGCTCCGGTGAAAAAGGCAAAGAAAATCATCTGCCCGGCCATCGTCAGGCCCATCATTTGTTGGATGGGGTCGGCGGATTCTGTCTCGCCCGCCGAAAGCGACGTCAGCACCAGCGCGGCTTTTTCGGGATTATGGAACAAGTCGCGCTGAAAATCCCGGTACCAGTCGGTGTAGCGCGTTACCCAGGCGGAAATTTGGGCCGGGTCAGGTTGGAGTCCGCTGGCCTGCTGGCGCTCCATCAAGGTCTGGATGGCGATTCCGCCGCCCGAAACCCCGTCCAGCATCATCGTGACCATATCCTGCACCACAGCCGGGGCAATCGTCAGGGTCGGGTCGCTGACTATCGTCACTTGCGCTTCGCTTTCACCAGCCAGGAGGCTCGCGCTCAAATCTGCCGGAATGATGACCGCCACACCGATTTCCTGTTTATCGAGGGCAGCGCGAACGGATGCCTCGTCAGGGTAGTCGCGGGCTTCAATCCACGATTCGACGCTTTCATCGAAAAACATCATACGAATATTGTCGCCGACCGGCGCGTCGAGCGGAGAATCAGCGGGCAGCGTGTCCGCATTGACCACGCCTACTCGCATGGCGGTCATACTCACATCCCCGCCAGACAGACCGCCAAAGGCAAAATAAATCAACCCGGTCAGCATCAGCGGCGCAACGATGGCCATACCGATGGTGAAGGCGCTGCGGAAGGAGCGCGTCAGGTCGTTCAAGGCAATATCGATAATTTTCATGGTTGCACCATCCTAGCCAATCAGCAGTCCCATCGCCGGGAGCAGCATCATTACAAAAAAGACAATCCCCAAAGCCCAGTTCAACCATTTCTTTTCGGGGTGGTTGACCCAGTAATGTAGGATGGCCGAGAGCAACAGCGCCTGTGGGATAACTTCCAGCCAGCCAGTCAACTGTCCCGAAATGGGCAGAATGGTGTAAATCATGCCCTCAATCGAGCCGGGAGTCGGCCCAAAAGTGGAGAGAATGCCGAGCGCGACCAGCAGCCACCCCATCGTCAACCAGCCGTTTTTCCTGCCAAAAAGGATTTCACGCAGCGGGTAAAAAGCCAGGGCAAAGATGATTCCACGCAAAGGCTGGAACAGTGGCCCGGCCATCACAATCGGGTCGCTGGTCTGGCGCATCCAGCTGGCCATGTCGGCCTCGGCAAATCGTTCGGCATATCCCAGGAAGGCATAAGCCAGCAGGCCCATCAGGAAATAGGTGATCGTGTGTACAACACTGGTTTTGATAATCAGGCCGAACAGGGTAATTTTTTGTGTATTCATAACTTCTCCGTTTCAGGTGTGCTGTTTCAGGTCTGGGTATCGACGAGGTTTTGCCTGACACCTGACACTTTTTTACCTGATACTTAATCGCGCAAAGCGCGGCCCGTCAGGTGCAGGAACACTGTTTCGAGATTCGGCTCCTGGATGTCGACCGAGGTAATCCGCGCGCCCAGTTTGCCCGCCGACTCGAACAGGCGCGGCAAAACGAGGTTCGAATCGCCCACAAGCACCGTAATCTTCCCATCCAGCGCATCAATTTTGGACACACCTTGCACATCTTTCCAGGCATCCAAAACGTTCAAACCTTCAACATTCAGCGTCAAATCAATCCGCGTCTGCCCGTTGACCAACTTAATCAGTTCATCGTGCGTGCCATAGGCAATGACTTTGCCCTTGTCCATGATGGCGATATGATGCGAGAGTTCAGCCGCTTCCTCCATGTAATGAGTGGTATAGAGCACGGTCATGCCCTGGCGGTTGAGTTCCACCACGTTATCAAGAATGTGACGACGGCTCTGCGGGTCAATACCGACCGTCGGCTCGTCCATGATGATCACTTGTGGTTTGTGCAAGAGCGCTGCGCCGATGTTGACTCTGCGCTTCATCCCACCCGAGAACTTGCCGACGGCATCCTTCTGGCGGTCACGCAAACCTATAATGTCCAGGACTTCATCCACGCGGTCTTTGAGCGCCGCGCCGCGCAGTCCGTACATCTTGCCCCAGAAATCCAGGTTCTCACGCGCCGAAAGGTCGGGATACAGCGCAATATCCTGCGGGACGATACCCAGGCCGGCCTTGGCCGCCTGCGGCGCGCTGCGGATGGAATGCCCCATAATGAAAGCGTCGCCTTCATTGGGTGCCAGCAGCCCGGAGAGCATCGATATGGTGGTCGATTTGCCCGCCCCGTTCGGCCCCAGCAGGCTCAAAATTTCGCCCTGCTCGGCAACAAACTTCACGCCGTCCACAGCCTGCAATTCACCGAATGATTTCTTGAGATTCTTGACTTCGATTGCGTTCATTGTTTCTCCTTATCATCGTAGGGGCACGCGGGGGATATACAGATTTTCCGGTTCGGTAGAATCCGCCGTGCCCCTACTGGATTTATCTTGGACTTAGACCCCATTGTACGAATTTCCCCCTGTTTCCACATTGGCCTGTCGGATAATCTTCACCTGTACTTTCGGACAATGTCCGCGCGGACGATGGAATCAGCGCTCAAACTGGTATACAATTCAATCATGCCACAACAACCTACGCAAAAGACCCTCACCGGCGTCGAACGCGACCCGCGCCTGTTTACCTGGTTCCTGACCCTAGTCATGGCAATCATGTACACCGTTGCCCTGCTCGACAGGCCCGTCCTGCGCGCACCTCTTCTGCTTGCAGCCTTCACAATCCTCTTTATCGTCCATGTACTCCTGCACTGGCAAATAGAAAGAATCTTTGAAAAGCCCAAGCTGCTGTTCGCCTACATCCTGGTTCAAGGTCTGCTCGCATTCGCCATCTCCTGGATGGCCGCCCATGAAGCCGTTGCATTCGCCATTTACATGGCCCTGTTCGGTGAGGCAATCGGCATGTTTGGCCTCACCCGCCGCGGTCTGCTGGTAACCATCTATTACTTCACGCTGGCTTTCATCAGTATCCAACAAACCATCACCACCCTCCCGCCCGCCTTGCTGGTTGTCACCGCCCTGCCCGTTCTAATTTTTGTGGTCATCTACGTTGTTCTCTACCGCCGCCAAACCGACGCTCGCGAACAGGCCCAGACCCTGGCCGCCGAACTCGAAGCCGCCAACCGCCAACTGACCGAATACGCCGCCCAGGTCGAAGACCTGACCATCGCCGCTGAACGCCAGCGCATGGCGCGTGAACTGCACGACACCCTCTCGCAGGGTCTGGCCGGTCTCATCCTGCAACTCGAGGCCGCCGACGCCCACCTCAACCAGCAGCGCCCCGAAAAAGCGCGAGAAATCATCAGCCAGGCCATGCAAAAAGCCCGCGAGGCCCTGGCCGACGCCCGGCGCGCCATCAGCAATTTACGCGAAACCAATTTGGGAGAGTTGGGAGATTCCCTGCGCCGCGAAATCGACCGTTTCGAGGCCGCCACCGGCATCCCATGCGCTTTGCACACGGATCAGACGCCGCCTCTGCCTGACACCGTTAAAGAGACCGTTCTGCGCACCGTCAGCGAATCCCTGACCAACATCGCCCGCCACGCCCAGGCCAGCGAGGCGGCTGTAGTTCTATCGCTGAGTAAAATCGAAGCGCATACGCTAAAGCTAGAAATCAAAGACAACGGCCTCGGCTTCGACCCGCAAAATATCCCCTCCGGCCACTACGGCATCCTCGGCATCCGCGAACGCATCCGTTTATCCGGCGGCCAACTCACCCTCGACAGCGCCCCTGGTAAGGGTACAATCATCACCATCGAAATCCCCTTGCCTGACACCTCGCACACTTCGGCTTCGCTCAGCGCAAGCCTGAAACCTGACACTCTACCATGACCCGTATTTTAATCGCCGATGACCACCTCATCATCCGCCAGGGCTTGCGCCTGATCCTCGAAACCGAGGACGATTTCGAGCTGGTCGGCGAAGCCGCCGATGGCGTCGAAGCACTGCAACTATGCGCAAGCCTTCACCCAGACGTCGTTCTGATGGACTTGCGCATGCCCGGTATGGACGGCATCACCGCCATCGAAAAACTGCGCCAGAGCCAGCCGGAAATTGCCGTCGTCATCCTGACCACCTTCAACGAAGATGAACTCATGCTGCGCGGCATTCACGCCGGGGCCAAAGGATTCCTGCTCAAAGACACCAACCGGGCTGCGTTATTCGATACCATCCGCGCCGCCGCGCGCGGCGAGACCCTGCTCAAGCCCGAAATCATGGCCCGCCTGCTAAATGTTGCATCCGCTCCGGCAACACCAGCCTCCCCCTTCAACCTGACCGAACGCGAAAAAGAAGTCCTGGCCGCCGTCGCCTTGGGCGAGCGCAGCAAGGAAATTGCCGTCAAGCTCAACATTACTGAGCGGACAGTTAAAGCTCATCTCGCCAGCATCTACCAAAAAATGGGCGTCGATTCGCGCGCCGGGGCGATTGCCGTCGCCGCCCAGAACGGATTGCTCTAGCCCATGCCCGCAGCCTACCTGCTGCCCGCTGAAGAAATCCGACGCGAGATTGTTGTTGTCAACTCGCACTTCATCGCCACCCTGGCCCCAATAGCCAGCGCGGACGAGGCGCGGGCGTTCATCAAACGCATCCGCAGCGAATTTGCCGATGCCAGCCACAACGTCCCGGCTTATATTCTCGGCGGCGGAAACAGCCTCAGCGAATACTGCTCCGATGACGGCGAACCATCCGGTACGGCTGGCCGCCCGGCGCTGACAGTTTTGCGCGGCTCGGGCCTGGGCGACGTTGTTGTGGTCGTCACCCGCTATTTTGGCGGAACCCTGCTCGGCACCGGGGGCCTGGTAAAAGCCTATACCGAGGCGACCCAGGCTGTCGCCAGGGATGTTCTGCGCGCGCAGCGCATCCCGGTGCATGTTGCCTTACTGGCAATCCCCTACAACCTGCTAGAACGCATCAGAATACTGGCTACACGCTACGGTGGGGCAATCCTGGATGAAGATTTCGCCGCCGATATCACCCTGACTCTGCGTTTCCCGATTGAGTCTTTTGCAGGATTCGAAACCGGCCTGCAAGAACTCTCGGCAGGCCGGTTATCGGTAGAAATTATTGAGACAAGTGAAATGTTGGTTCCAGTCAGTTAACCCCCGGCCCAGACCTTGCCCGCCGGAACAATGGTTTTATCTGGCACATCGGCATAAACCACCGCCCCGTTGCCGATCCGCACTCCATTCCCAATCTTAATTCCAATTGCAGTCGTGACGCCCATCCCGACCAGGCTGCGCTCGCCAACATGGACGTGCCCGGCCAGCATCGCGCCCGGAGCGATATGGGTATAGCGCCCGATCTCGCAGTCGTGCGAAACGATCGCGCCGGTATTGACCATGCAGCGCGGATGGAGCAGCGCCGAAGACCCGACATAGGCATTGGCAAAAACCTGGACGCCATCCGAGATGCTGGCGCTGGCCTCGACCGTTGCGCGTGGATGGGCCAGAGCCGGGAAACTGAACCCGGCGCTTTCCTGCAACTCAAACAAACGCACCCGCACCGCAATATCCAAAATCCCGCCGACACCGTTGGCCGCCAGCATCAGGCCCTTCTCGCGCAGCAGCGCCAAAAGACCGCGCCCGCCCAAGACTGAGATGCCCAGCACGGATTTTCCCGCCAGGGCCGGGTTATCGTCCAGAATGCCCGCGATGCGATGTGCGCCGATGGCCTGGACCATTTCCATCACGGCTTTGGCATGCCCGCCCGCCCCATAAATGAGGATATGCTCACTGCCATAATCGGGCAGGTCGATCGGCTGGCGCGCAGCGGCAACCTCACGGATGGCGGCTTCAGTCAGCAAACGGTCGGTCGGCAGGGAATCCAGGTGGAGACCCAGGATTTCGGCCAGGGCGCGGGCCGGTTTGGTGATGCGTAAATCCCCCGCCAAAGAGTCGACGGGTTGAACGGAAACAGGCGCAGGGGTCGGCAGCGCTTCATCGACAGTTTCGGTCAGGTAGGCGAGCAAATCACCGACCGAAACGGTATCGCCCTCGGCAGCCAGCATCCGCACAAAACCGACTGTCGGCGCTTCGACATCGCTGGCGGCTTTGGTGGTCTCGATCGTAAACAAGATCGCGCCGGCTTCGACGCGCTGGCCGTCAGCAACATGGACATCCACGAGGCGGGCTTCCGGTTCATTGGCATTTAAAAGGGGAACGGTGATCGGGGTCTGGGCCATTTAAAAATCCTGTTTTCTGGAAATTATGCATTATTTCGAGTTTTTTGGTCTATAATCAGATTATCACATTACTTGAACAAGGAGAATACTATGGATTTCGCACGTGCTTTTTCATATATTTTTGAAGACTCAGATTGGCTCAAAAAAGTCGGCATTGCAGCGTTGGTTTTCCTGATTCCCGTGCTCGGCCCGATCACCGCACTCGGCTGGAGCCTGACCGTCACAAAACGACTGATCGAAGGCCAGACCACCGATTTATTGCCAGGCTGGGACAACTTCAGCGACCACATGACGCTTGGCTTCAAAGCTTTTGTGGTTGGCTTCGCCTATAGCCTGCCGGTTCTGCTGATTTCGTCCTGCACCAATATCCTGCCGATCGTCGCAGAAAACATGAGCGGCGATGCCTACGATGCCATGATCATGGTCTCCAGTGTCGTCTCGATCTGTTTTGGGTGCTTTAGTTTCCTTTACAGCATCTTCCTGGGGCTGATTACACCTGCCGCTTACGCCAAGGTAGCCGTTACCGGCGAAATCGGTGCGGGCTTCCGCTTCGGCGAAATCTTTGGGCTGGTCAAAGCCGCTCCTGGCGCTTACGTGCTCGTTCTTGTGGGCAGCATCGCCGCAGGTTTCGTTGCAACGCTCGGCCTGATCGCCTGCTTCATTGGCGTGATCTTTACCGCAGCACTAGCTTTTGCCATCATGGCCCACTTCTATGGCCAGGCTTACAATACTGCCAAAGCTGCCCAGCCCGCAATGTAGCTCAATTTTCAAGCAATTGCCCGAAAGGTTTCGCGCCTTTCGGGCTTTTTGTTAACTTTCCAGCAACGCCAGCGCGGTCTGGAGGATTTTTTCTGTTGAAGGCAGGATGTCGTCTTCGAGGGATTTGGCATTGGCGATGGGCAGGTCGAGCGCTCCCAGGCGGCGGATGCGCACCGCACCCGGCAGTTGTTCGGCGCTGCGAGCGGCCACTTCCGCGCCCCAGCCCAGGGTTTGGGTGCCTTCTTCAAGTGTCAGCAAACGCCCGGTGCGGCGCAGCGAGCCGAAGAGCGGATCGAGCTCAAACGGGCTGAGCTGGCTGAAGAGCACAATTTCACTGAAAATTTCATATTCATACATCAACTCACGGGCGGCTTCGCGGGCCAGCTCGAAATTGTAACCGTAGGTAGCGATGGTAATTGGGGATTGGTAATTGGTTCTTAGTGTGAAGGTGGGATATGGGTCGCCGGTTTTGGTAACTTCCCAATCGATTAAGTCTTTGTCTTCGAGCAGATGGCGCGTATAGAGCAGTTTGTGCTCGACGAAGAGCACCGGGTCGTCGTCGGCAATCGCGGCCAGCAGCAGGTCGGAGGGGTTGCCGAGCGTGTTGGGGGCCACCGCTTTCAGGCCGGGCGCGCCAAGCAAGTGTTTTTCAAGCGACTGGGAATGGGTCGGGCCATAACCGCGCCGTCCGCCCATCGGCAGGCGCAGAACGAGCGGCACGCGCACCTGGTCGTTGTACATCCAGCGGAATTTGGCCGCATGATTAATCAACTGGTCGGCCATCAGGGTCACAAAGTCGCCAAACATGACCTCGGCCACCGGGCGCAGTCCGCGCAGGGCCATGCCGTTACAAATGCCTAAAATGGCCGCTTCAGAGATGGGCGTGGTCAAAACACGCTCGGGAAAGCGGGTCGAGAGTCCGCGGGTGACCTTGAACGCGCCGCCATACGGGTCGAGAATATCCTCGCCAAGAACGTAAACGCGCGGGTCGTTTTCGAGGGCGGTATGCAGGGCAGAATTGATGGATTCGAGAATTGTGGGCATTTTTATAATTCAGAATGCAGAATGCTGAGTGCAGAATGGAAAATCTGCATTCTTCATTCTGCATTCAGGATTGGAAAGGGGTCTTTCGTCGCGCGGACGAAGGCATCGTCGATAACAGCGTCGGCTTCAGCTTCAACCGAGGCGCGGGCGGCGGGGTCAAGTCGCGGGGAGTGGATAGTGAGCGGGTCGAACTCCGCCCGGGTTTTTGCAATCTCTGCCGGGTCACGCGGGTCGTCGCCCTTGCTGTGGGCGGAGAATCGGTAAGTGTGCAGGATCAAGGCTGCGGGGAGTCCGCTGCGCGTGTGGTCAAGCGCTTCGCGCGCAACCGGCCCAAGGGTCAGGACATCGCTCGAAGCCGCCTCCCAGGTTTCGATCCCAAAAGCCTTGAAGCGGGCCGGGATCGAGCCGGCCACACCCAGTTCGGTCGGGGTGGTCTGGGCATAGCGGTTGTTTTCGACAACGTACAGAACCGGCAATTTCCAGAGGGCAGCGACATTCAGGCTTTCGTAGAGCGCGCCTTCGCCGAGGGTGCCATCGCCAATGAAAACGATCGAGATCGCGCCGCTCTTTTTGGCTTTTTCAGCCAGGGCAATCCCGGTCGCGACCGGGACAATCCCGCCTTGAATGCCGTTCGAGTAAAAATTGCGCCAGTGGATGTGCTGACTGCCGCCGCGCCCGCCAACCAGGCCGGTGGCGCGTCCCATCAGTTCGGCGGCCAGGCGATAGGGATCGCCGCCATAGGCCAGGAAGTGGCCGTGACAGCGATGGTTGCTGAAGATGACATCCTCGGGGCCAATGGCGGCAAAAACCGCGGCAGCATCGGCTTCCTGGCCGATATAGGCATGGGTGGTGCCGAAGAGCTTTCCGGTCGAAAACTCGGCCAGGGCGCGTTCTTCAAAACGTCTGATCAGGTACATCGTGCGGTAAAGTTCAAGGTCGCTGGACATAACGGGCTGATTATACTCTCGGAATGTTGAAGGTTTAAGGTTGAAGGAGTGTGATGCCGGATGTCGAGTAGGGCGACAGCCCGTATCGAGACCGGAGCAGATAAACGCAAAAAAGGCCGGGCAGCGATGCCCGGCCTTTTGGTTCTATCGATTTGGTTTACGGCTGTTGGTTCTGAGCGCCGCGATTGCCACGCCCGCCACCCATGCCGTGACCGCCGCCACCGAAGCCGGAGCCGTCCATCGGGCGGACACCGTCATGGTCGCAGGTTCCATCGGCGAGACCGCGCGACTGCATACGATCGGCCATCAGGTCGGCCTGTTCCTGGGTCAAAACACCGTCGGCTACGGCCGCGTTCAGGGCAGTCTGATGAAGCTCCTGCATCAGGGCGGGCAGATCGGCTTCGGCAACGCCGTTATCGAGCGCGATCTCGTGCAGACGTGTGCCACTGTCCAACAGGGCGCTGACTTCGTCCACACTCAGGCCGAACTTGGCGGCAAAGGCTTCGACCTTGTAGGTGCGCAGAACGCCGGCGTTTTCACGCATCATGCCATGCCCAAAGGGTGCGGCAGCCGGGGTTTCGGCAACGGGCGGTTCTTCCGTCTGGGCAAAAGCGACACCAACCCCGAGGGCGCCCAGCGCCAATACGAGCGCAAGCATTACAAAAATTGACTTTTTCATTGTTATTTTCTCCTTTTTGTTGTGCCAGGGTCATTGCCCTGACTTTCTCAAGGATACAACTTCAATGTAAAGGGTTTGTAAAGAAGGGCACAAGGTTGTTCAAAGAATCAGCGCGCCAGGTAGCACAGGCGCAAAATCTTCAACTCGTCATAATTGATCCGCCCGCCCAGCTTATCAAAAACCGGCTTGAGATATTCCGCGCCCAGTTCTTCAAAAGCGGCGAAGGCGGCCTGCTGGTCATCGGGGGAGGTGGATGTCAGCGACTGGAAATCTTCCCCGTTTCGCAGGCGGTTGCCCGCCAGGGCGTATTTCGTTAAATGATCGATGATCGTCCCCACCGTCACATGCTGCCGATCCATCAGGCTTTTAAGCGACTCCCCGGCGTTGTAAGCTTCGGCGACCAGCGTGGTGCGCATCCCGATTTCGGAGTCGGCCTTTTTGGCGGGCTTCTCTTTTTTAGCGGATGCCGTTTCACGCGCCTTCTCGGCGATTTTATGTTTTTTGCAGTAGGGCTTGATCACATCCAAAAATTCATCGCCAAACTGGGCCAATTTGACCTGTCCCACCCCTGAAATGCCCAACAAAGCCTCGCGCGACTGCGGGAAATAAGCCGCCATCTCGACGAGAGTCCGGTCTGAGAAGATGACGTAGGGCGGAACGCCATCGGCGTCGGCCAGCTCCTTGCGTTTGGCGCGCAGCAGGGCAAACAGGGCGTGGTTGTATTCCAACTCTTTCTTGTTATCCTTTTTCTTCGCCCGTTCTTCAACTTCCTGCAACTGCCCAAAGATCCTGGCGCGGATTTTGAGCACATTGCGGGCCGTTTCGGTCAGGCTCAAGGTGCGGAACTCGCCATCCTGGTTGAGATAACCCATCTGCGACAGTTGGCGGGCCAGGTGCATCCACTGTTTTTGGGTCAGTTCCCTGCCGATGCCATACGTCGAGAGCTTGTCGTGCTCCAGGCGCAGGACGCGCTCATTTTTCGAACCGAGCAAAACGTCGGTGACATGCCCCGCGCCAAAACGCTCGCCGGTGCGCACCACGCACGAGAGAAATTTCTGGGCCGGGATGGTGATGTCTTCAAGAACCGGCGCTTCGGCGTTGCAGTTGTCGCAGTTATCGCATTTCTCGGCATTGAATTTTTCGCCAAAATAAGCCAAGAGCGGTTTGCGCCGGCAGACTCGCTCATCTTCGGCGTAGCGGACGATCGCATCCAGTTGCTGGACGGCCGCCTTGCGCTCATCGCCTTCTTTCTGATCGATGAAATATTTCAATTTGGCAACATCGCCATAACTGTAGAGCAGCAAGCAGTGCGCGGGCAATCCGTCACGCCCGGCGCGGCCAATTTCCTGATAATAGCCTTCGATGCTCTTGGGCAAATCATAATGGACGATAAAACGCACATTCGGCTTGTTAATCCCCATCCCGAAGGCGATCGTCGCCACCATGATCTGGACATCGTCGCGAATGTAGGCTTCCTGGTTGCGGCGGCGGGTGTCATCGTCCAGACCGGCATGGTACGGGCGGACAGCGTATCCGCGCCGCTCGAGGTACTCGCTGACGTCATCCACCTGGCGGCGCGAAAAGCAGTACACGATCCCAGACTGATCTTTGAAACGCTCGAGAAAGCGCCCCAGTTGAATATCCGGATCGCGTTTGGGAGCGACCTCGATATACAAGTTGTCGCGGTTGAAGCTAGCGACAAACTCGTTCGACAGGTTTAATCCCAGGCTGCGGGTGATATCGGCGCGCACCCGCGGGGTGGCCGTCGCCGTCAGGGCCAGGCAGACCGCCTCGGGGTAGCGGCGGCGCACATCCGCCAGTTGGCGGTACTCAGGCCGAAAGTCGTGTCCCCACTCTGAGATGCAGTGCGCTTCGTCGATCGTCAGGCAATCGACTTTGAGCGCCGAGAGCAGCGACAAAATGCGCGGGGTCAACAGGGTTTCAGGGGCGACGTAGAGCAATTTGACCTGTCCGCGCCGGACATAGTCCATGTTCTCCTGATAGGCTTCGGGCGAGAGCGAGCTGTTCAAAAACAAAGCCGGGACGCCCGCCGCGCGCATCTGCTCGACCTGGTCCTTCATCAGCGCGATCAGCGGTGAGACAACCACCGTCAGACCGTCAAAAAGAAGGGCCGGGATCTGGTAACAGAGCGACTTTCCGCCGCCGGTGGGCATGATCGCCAAACTGTCGCGCCGCGCAAGCACATTTTCGATGATCTCGCGCTGGAGCGGGCGAAAAGTGTCGTAACCGAAGGTATCCTTAAGAATGGATTGGTGAGTAGGCATAGATATTTCAGGCAAGGGCGGGCGCATTACGCCCGATCTGAATCTGGGCCAGCAACACGGCGACAAAGATCAACCCGCAGCCGAGGGCCTGGATTGGGGAAAGGATTTCTCCGAGCAGCAGCCAGCCAAAAAGTACCGCAAAAACCGCCTCTAGGCTGAGCAAAATTGCCGCATCGGTCGGCGGGGTGTGGCGCTGGGCCCAGACTTGCAAAGTGTAACCGACCCCAACCGAGAAAACCGCCGTGTACAGGACTGCGCCAAGAAAAGGCCAGATCTGCGCAAGGGGAAGCGTCTCGGTAAAGACTCCCACGCCCAGATTGAACAATCCGCTGACCAGAAACTGTCCGGCTGAAAAGAGCAGGGCATCATAACGCGAGGCGAATTTGCCGAGCATGACGACATGCAGCGCCCAAAACAGGGCCCCGACCAGTTCCAGCAAGTCGCCGGGCTGAATGTGAAACTCGCCGCCAGTGCTAAGCAGGTATCCACCGCCAATCGCCAGAAAAACGGCGATCAACTGCGTCCAAAATGGGCGTTCCTTCCAGCCGAAAAAGAGCACGATCGGCACCAGCACAACGTACAGGCTGGTGATGAACCCGGCATTGCCGGCGGTTGTGAACACCAGCCCCGCCTGCTGGAGGGCGCTGGCAATGAAAAGCACCGTCCCCGCAGCAAAAACCCACTTCCAGCCGGCGCGCGGCAGAGACGGTTTGCCGCGCAAAAACGGCCAGAGCAGGAGCGCGCCCAACAGGAAACGCAGCCCATTAAACAAAAAGACATTGCCCATCTGGCCGATGATGCGTTGGGCGGCGAAGGCGCTGCCCCAGATCAGGGCTACGAATAAGAGAGTAAGGTCAGCTTTGAGGCGCATTGTCAGTGTTCAGTATTCAAACAAGTCCTGAGCGGAGGGCTGAACGATAGTGAATCCCATAGTCGAAGGACGGATTGATGGATAAGATAATGTTGCCAAGCAAACGCCCTTCGACTTCAGTCCTTCGTTGCACTCAGGGCTTGGAACCTACTTTTCATCCCAGGCCGTGGCCTGGTCGAGGGCAGCTTTTTCTTCGGGAGAGATGGTTACAGCCAGGGCAGCCAGGTTGTCGTTGAGCTGTTTCAGGTTGCGCGGGCCAATGATCGGACTGGTGATGACCGGGTCAGCCAGCATCCAGGCCAGGGCAATGGCCGAGACATTGGTAGATTTTTCGGCAGCGAGCTTTTCAGCAGCCGCAAGAGCATTCCAGCCACGCTCGTTAAAGTATTCGCGTTGAACACCGCTGGTACGGGCGCTATCGGCGGGCAGTTCGGCATCCTTGCGGTATTTGCCGGTCAGGAAGCCGCCAGCCAGCGGGCTGTAGGGGATGACGCCGATTCCGTAAGTTTCACAGACAGCGCGCAACTCACGTTCGAACTCGGCCCGTCCTAGCAGGTTGTAGTGCGGTTGCAGGCTATCGTAGCGCGCCAGGCCATGCTTGTCGGAGGTCCACAGGGCTTGCATGAGTTGCCAGGCGTTGTAGTTGGATGCGCCAACATAGCGGACTTTTCCCTGGCGGACGAGATCGTCCAGCGCGCGCAGGGTTTCTTCGATGGGAGTCGTGTCATCGGGCCAGTGGGTCTGATACAGGTCAACATAGTCAATCTGCATTCGCTTGAGTGAGGCTTCGACCGCCTGCACAATGTGGACGCGGCTGAGTCCCTCACCGTTGGGACCGTCACCCATGTTGCCGCGCACTTTGGTGGCGATAACCAGGTTCTCACGCGGGATACCTGCCTTCTTGATCCAGTTACCGAGGATCGTCTCAGAAACGCCGCCGGGGTTGCCATCGACCCAGCGCGAGTAAATATCGGCGGTATCTATGAAATTGATCCCAGCTTCGTAGGAGGCAGAAAGCACAGGGTACGAATCGGGCTCGGAGACCGACCAGCCGAATTGCATGGTTCCCATGCATAAGGGTGAGACTTTCAGGCCGGTGCGGCCGAGGTTGCGGTAGTTCATGGTTACCTCCAATGTTCAGTGTTTTAAATCCTCCCAGCAAAAAGCGCCGGGACGATGTGAGCGGAGGGCTGAACGATAGTGAAGCCCGTAGTTGAAGGACGGTTGAGCAGGGAGCGGTTATTGCAACATAAACCGCCCTTCGACTACGGCTGCGCCTCCGCTCAGGGCTTCTACTCAACTTTAATATAAATCCGCTTGTTAATGGCGCCTTTCGACTTGTAATCGACAACCTTGACCGCGCCAACTTCGGATGTGTTCTGGACGTGAGTGCCGCCATCCGCCTGCAGATCAAGGCCGACGATTTCAACAGTCCGGATCTCGGAAATTCCTTCAGGAAGCAGATTGATCTTGGTTCGAATCAAATCGGGAATCTGGAAAGCTTCTTCACGCGGCAGGATTTTAACGCGCACTTCGCGGGCGGCGGCCACTTCACGGTTAACGGCAGCTTCGATCTCGCCGACCAGCTCACCGCGCAAAGTGGCGAACTCAAAATCCATGCGGCCCTCGAGCGGGTCCATATTGCCGCCGGTGACGAGCGCGCCATAGTCACGGAAAACGCTGCCGCACAGGATATGCAGGGCGGTGTGGGTGCGCATCAGGTTATGACGGCGCTGCCAGTCGATCACGCCGCTGACAGCCGTGCCAACCCGCGGGAGGGGCGCGTCGCCGCCGAGAAAGTGCAGCACGTCTGGTCCGGCTTTTTTGACGGATGTGACCGGGTAGATCACACCGTCCGCGCTGATTTCGCCAAAGTCGCAGGGTTGTCCGCCGCCGCCAGGGTAAAAGGCGGAACGGTCGAAGACGACACTGCGAGCGGCTTCATCCACAGCTGTAACGGTGGATGAAAATTCTTTGAGATAGGCATCGGTCTGGTAGAGAAGGTCAGTCATGTTTACTCCTGTTGGTGAAGGAATCGCCCTTCGACTACGGCCCTGCGTTACGCTCCGGGCCTCCGCTCAGGGCTTGATTTTTTTACTTGTCCACACGCTCTTCCACAACCGTCCACTGGATGCCGCGCTTGCGGATTTCATCCATGATCTTGGCGGCGGGAACGGTTTCCATGCGATGTGCGCCGGGGGCGACTTCACCGCGGGCCTGGAATCCCATCATCAGGGCGCAGTGCCAGCCGGTCAGGCGCTCCATGCCGGTAAAACCTGTCACAGGGTCGTAGCGGTCGATCAGATCAAGGGTGACGCGGGTTTCACGGCCGTCTTTCAAGCCAACGCCAACCGCGCGCATAACACAGACATCCTCAACGTGGGCAGCGGTAATTTTACCTTCGAGCAATTTATGATAGAAATGGCGCGGGTTGACCAGCGCCCCATCGACTTCGACCGGTTCTTCAGAGAATAGGCCGAGACGCTTATAGCCTTCAAAGGTCTCGAAATGGCCGGGATAGCGCAAGACTTTGTTCTCGTAGCGCTGAAGTTTGCCAAGATGGCTATCCGCAGTGGTGGACATGGAACCGGAGATGACAAAGGCTTCCAGTTTGCCGAGCGGCGGGAAGTCAATCTCTTCCCGTTCGGTGAAGGTCGGCACAAGGCAGATCTTGCCATCGCGAATGAAAGTGGCCTCGTGATCGTATTCGTTCGTCAGGCCGTTCAGGTGAAAAGTGCAGTAATAATTCCAGGGCGGGGTCGGGTCGCGGGGCAGACCGGCATCGTAAAGGTAAACCTCGCGGGGGATGTCGAGCGCGTCCATCACGTAGACGCCCATGTTGTTGATCAGTCCCGGCCCCATGCCGCAGTCAGGAAGCAGGCTGACACCGGCTGTTCTGGCAGCTTCATCCAGCGCCAACTGGCTCCAGACCACATCGGTGTTGCCGCCCATGTCACACAGACTGACTCCGCTTTCGAGGCAGGCCCGGCTGATGGACAGGTTGTGGTAGTAGGTGACGGCGCTCAGGGTGACATCCATGCCCTTTAAACGGAGCAAGAGTGACGGGTAGTCGGTCACGTCCAGGAAAACGCCCTGGGCCACCTCGCGGCCGATCAAGCGGTTAATCCTTGCGGCGGCCTGAACGGCCACTTCTTCCTTGAAATCAGCCAGCACAATTTGTTCGGCGTCGCCGAATTTTGCAAGGTCGTAGGCGGCAGCTGTGCCCTGGCGACCGGAACCAAGTATGATGTAGTGATAACCCATGAATTCCTCCGTGTCTGGTACCGGAATTTTCTAAAAATGCAGGGCAAAAAGCGGTGCATTCAACCGCTTTTACCCTGCGAACTAACGAAGTTGCGGTACTAGTTTACAATGAAATTGCATTCACGACAACGCATGCTTTTTTGGGGAAAAATCCGATATACTTTAAGCAATGGATGATAAAGATGGTGAACTGGAAACATTCATTCTGGAGCGTCTGGAAAAGTCGATGCCACCGAATGATATCGTCTTGCATGTTTGCCAGCGCACTGGCATGTATTGGTCCGACGCGCTGGAATTAGTGAAACGGGTGCAGGCCGAAAATTCTTTACACCTGGAACGCAGAAAGATACCCTGGCACTTTGCGCTGGCGCTGACCACAGCAATCGGCGGCGTTGGAATGCTAATCGCCGCGATCATTCCGTTTCTGAACTTTTTCAGCGGACCAAACGCGATCCCATTTACCAGCGCCAATATTCTGTTCTTTGCTGTAAATCTTGCTCCGTATTCTTCAGGGTTGTTGCTAACGGGTATGGCAATGCTGGCCGGAAGCATGCTTGGGATGCGCCAAACATGGAGCAGCTTGCTCGAAATCTTTATGAACGCCCTGGAGAAATAAGTATGCAAAACATGGGACTACGCATACGCATGGCAGCAGAGAGCATCCTTGAGAATGAAGCCCTGCGCAGTATCTGGCAGGGCAAGTTGCTTCAGTAAGAAAATTTCATACCGACGACACGCTGATTTTTACCTGCATGAAAGGCGAGGATGAAAGGCACATGCGGCCTTTCATCCTCGCCTCAGTTTAAATGTAAAATTCCTTGTAACTACCAGGCCGGGTCAGACTGTCCCTGCTGGTTGGTGCGGAAGGGCGCCCAGGCAAGCGCAACCAAGCGAACATCGATATCCGTCTTTTTGGGCTTGACCAGCAAAGGCTCGAGAGATTCAGTCGATGAGTCTATTCTTGCAGCAAGATTTTCAGCTTCCTGCTCAAACTCTGCAGTCAGATCTTCGAGCTGTTTTTTGTAGCTTTCAACCGTTTCTTTGGCTCTTGCCACATCACTCTGTTGTTGAGCAGAGCGCCCAACACCCTTTAGGGCGCTGGCTGCCTTGTTGATATTGGTGGCGCTCGCAATTTTGCGACCAGTAAAAGCGCCGAGCAAAGTTGCGCCAAAAGAAAGGGCTGTCTGAACCTTTGCCTGGCTGGCCTGGTCTGCTTCTCGCTGCACCGCCTGTTCGGCGCGTCGCACCTTTTCTTCCAAGGTGTTTATGCGGCTGGCATATTTTTTGCGCAAAGCATCCACTTGCAAGTCGCGCTGTTCGCGAGAAATTTGTGCCAGGCGAACACGAAAATCCCGTTCATCTTCATTTGGAGCAGAAACCTGGCCCAGGTTTGGGCTGCGAAGCAATCCGAGTGTCTTGTGCCCAAAAATCCAGGCTGAGAAATCGCGCTGCCATTCTGCATAGCTTTTGGCTTTGAAAGCTGCCGCGGGCAGGGCTTCAAAGGGCAGCCCAGCCGTTGGTGTTTTTTCCAGATCGTTCATCGAAATGTCTGGCTCTTGAGACTCTTCCCAATTAACCGGGATGACCCTGTCTAGTATCGGGGTCAGCGCAATAACATCGCGGGACACATCCACCCGGTTGCGGGTATCGCCAAAACGGACTTTTGCGCCACCGATCAGCATGGGTTTGTAAACCACCCCGGCCGGATTCCCGCGCAGTGGGATGAAAAACTGAGGAACATCTACTGCAAGCGTGGGCTGCACCCCGGCTACGGCAGTTCCCTGCGAGTTTTGCACATCTGAAGATGCGCCGGCCACCGCAACAGGTGTAGAGGCAGAAGAAGCTGATGCCGGGGCAGGTTTCGCAGCCGCACCCGATAGTTTGTAGGATGCCATTAAATCTTTGATCTGGGTTCGAGTCAATGGGCCGCGCAAGTAAGATAAGCACCAGCGGGTTTGAAAGACAACCGGCTCATCTTCATGGGTATTATTCATAAGAAAGACGCGGCTGCCCAACCCGGCAAGCAATTGCTCCATTTTCTGACGATTAAAGGTACTCCCTGCGCTTGCCGATGCACCTTCCAAGCCTTCCATAACACGAGCTTTATCACGCTCGGTTTGCAATCGCCCAATAAACCAGGTTCCCGTATTGGACAAGCCTTTATAGTCCAGATCAACGGGGTTTTGGGTCGCTAAAACAATCCCGACGCCGTATGCGCGCGCTTGTTTGAGCAAGGTCAAAAGCGGTTTTTTGGATGGCGGGTTAGCAGTCGGCGGGAAGTATCCAAAAATTTCATCCATATAAACTAATGTGCGCAGACTAGTCGTGCCCGGCAGTGTACGCATCCAGCCCAATATCTGATTCAGAAGCATGGACACAAAAAACATGCGTTCGCTATCCGAGAGATGCGCAATCGAAAATATCGCTACGCGAGGTTTACCCTGCCCCGTGTACAAAATTTGGTTGATGTCAAGCGGAACACCTTCCATCCAGGTGCTAAAGCCCGGAGAAGCCAGCAGATTATTTAGCGCCATCACCAGTCCGAAACGATCCTTTGATGGAAAGAAAGTTTCGATATCAAGTACGCCAATCCTGGTAACCGGCGGATTTTGGATACTGGCAATCAAGACAGCAAGATCAAGATCCTGACCGTTTTGCCACATCTGACCCAGAATGCTCGAGATCAAGATATGCTCGCGACTTTGGAGCGGATCAACTTGAATATTAAGAAGGCCAAGCAAACTGGTAACTGTCGAAGAAATACGCTCCTGAAAAAGCTCGGAATCTTCAATGATTTCGGGAGGCGGGGCCGCAAACGACTTAAGGATCGAAACTGGCACACCCGCGCTGCTGCCGGGGGTATAAATGACCACCTCAGCAGCATCTCTGAAGCGCTGTATGCGAGCGCCGTCCTGATTCCATTCGCCTAGACCCTTTTTCCATAAAGCAGCTTGCTGCTCCGCAAATTCGTCCGCAGACAGGCCTTTGCGGGTCGCATCTTCGACATTCACCCAGGGACGAAAATCTGAGCCGCGTAATTCGGGGAAAGCCAGCATCAAGTTGGTAAGATCGCCTTTGGGATCAATCAGAATGGAAGGAACCCCATCTATTGCGGCTTCTTCGATTAAATCAATACATAATCCGGTCTTGCCGCTGCCGGTCATGCCAACAGCTACGGCGTGGGTTACTAAATCGCGCGCATCATAAAGCAAAAGGTTTTCGTCCAGTTTTCCTGCGCCAAGGTCATATTCGCGCCCCAGATAAAAGGCACCTAATTTTTCATAATCCTGCATTCTGGCTCCTCCTGTATGTGATCCAAAAAAACTACATCACGATTATATAACAGGAATTGTGGAATATTTCAAAATATAAAAAAAGCCGGGATAAACCCGGCTCTGAAAATTAGTATTCGATTACCCTGGGAAGCGCCTTGGCCGAGTCGATCCAGCCTTGTATCTGTTCCTGGGTTGGAAGTTTGCGGACAAGTTTTTCAGTTTGATTAACTTCAACCATCTTTTTGTACAAATTTTCAGCATTGCGTTGGGCCAGCTCAGGGACAGTATCCACCCCGGCCTTTTCAAGCAGGTCTGAATATTCCTCACCAATACCATTTACGCGGAATAAATCAGCGCGATTAACCCATTCCAAAACAAGTTTGTCGCTAATGCCCGTGGCGCCAGCCAATTCCTTGCGCCCTTTCGTCGTAGCCCCAGCCTTGAGCAAGGCGTCAAGGCTTCCAACGCCGGCAGCTTTCAATTTCTCTGCATAAGCAGAGCCAATGCCTTCAATTGCGGTGAGTGCAGTCATTTTATTTCTCCTTATCATCTGAACTAGATTAAGCAATGTAACTTTTGCCTTCTGATTATATTAAGTATAGCCCAAATAAGCGATTTTAAGGCGTTACAGCAAAGATTCAAGCGGTCGAAAGGCGCAATGAAAGGTGATAAAATGAAAACCGAACATTCAAAACTTGGCAGAAAGGATAAGAATATGGCAGGCATAACTTCACGCCCCACTTCACCAGGCAAAGCAACCCCAACTAAATACGTAAAATTTTCAGATCAGCTGACCGGAACCCTACAAGATATAACCAAGATGATCAATGAACAAAAAGAAACCATTGACTCCATCCAAGAAATGGGCATCCAACTAACAGGTACATTCAGCACACTTCACACGTTGACGGTTAAATATGCGGGGGTAGTAAACAATATCCTTGATATACTTCTGCCCTTCATGAAAAATATTCCCCTGGTGCCACCCAAGCTGGTAGAACTGGCAACGAAAATTGAGCGCATTACCCAGCAAATCATCGATAATAGCGCCAAAACAAGTAAAACGATCATCGATATCGACACGGGTTTAAAAACTGGCGATGTCAGTCGTTTGCGCGGCTACTCTGGGGAATTACAAAAAATAACCCAGGCTTTTTCAGCCATCCTTCCAGAAATAAATAAATAGCAGATGCGTGCTATAATTATTTTG
>JAKLPV010000214.1 GCA_022013685.1 Anaerolineae bacterium | reverse complement strand
GCCCGACTCTGTAATTACAGCATTGATTTTTTTTCGTTTGGGAAATTGATCAGGATCGCCCGATTGAACGATACCTAATAATAAGGATAAATCGGGATAAAGCTGCTCAAGCATTGAAGAAGTCATAGATCCTATCTCTTACGTTACAAATATTTACTTACTGAGTCTATCGTTTTTTGTACTACATCATCCAGTTCGCCAGAAGCGTCCACAATTTCGATTGGAAAGTCAAAATACGAAGATTTTGCAACTTCTAAGTAAATTGGCCGATATTTTTCTAGACTTTTCAGCTTGTCAAAATATGTTAATTTTGTGCACCGAGAAACAACGCTTTCTAAGCATACTTTCTCATCTGCATCATAAACAATCATAATATCTGGACGAGGAATAAATTGATGAATGTAGTTGATCTTTTTCCTATCAAAGTCATTTTCACATTGATATACAAGCATACTTAGGAAACTTCTTACTGATATTACAATGTTGCCTAACGCTAATTCCTTGTATACGTTTTGATAGATTTGTTGTCCTCTATCGCCAATAATAGAGAATAATCGAAAAAATGGAATATCATCTACAATGTCATTGTTATTGTTTGCTAACCAAAAGTTTTCATATTTTTTATAGCTTTCCGAAGGTTCTTCTATAATAACAACCTTTTTACCATTTTTCTCAAGGTGTTCTCGTAGTCTTTTCGCCTGCGTGTTTTTCCCAACCCCACTATTGCCCTCCAGAATGATATATTTTCCAGGTAGTTTTTTTTCTAAATTCGATTCTTTCTCTAAAAGCGCAGAGAACAAATACAAAAATTTGTTCTCTTTTTCGGCTAAAATAATGCTTTCCGGGAAAATCAGAGCACCGATTCTCTCGTGAAAAACTTCATCAATGTTTTTGAAAGCTCTAATATCAGTGTTAGATAGCTCACTCCACATAGCGTATCGAACAATTCCCGACGCACCAAAGCTTGCCAATAATACAGCATCATGGATAATTTGGCCTTCGAGTGTAACAGGAGAGAAATCTTGGGATCGTTGATTAGTAAGATGTTTATCAACGAGCTTGATTTTAGTATTGGGAAACTGTATTTGTGCTAAAAGATCGTTTGTTAATGCCGAAGGCAAATCATCTGTCTTTAAAAATTCAGGAAACCTCACACCATAGTTGCCTAAAAGTATTGCTACACAAATTATATCTATGTCACCCCCATAGATTGTATTTAATTGGCTAGCAAACCGTAAAATTTTTGAAAAATACCATGCATCTTTCTTAAAATACTTTGTAGAGTTTAATAGAAGCGTAATAAGCGGTATCTCAAAATTTGAATTAGTGATGGCTTTATCCACGTCTATTTGCCTCAAAAGATAAAATTGTATTGCCAGTTTACTTTTGAATTATACACTCAAAGCATTGGTTCCTAAGTGAATAAATTAGACGATGCTAAGAATCAAAGAAGATATCGAAATAATTACCTCCGAAAACTTCTCACCTGCGCTTCCCCGCCCTCTTCCACGATTAGCTCTGGCACAATGGATGGGAACATCACGGACAGATCCGCTTCCACCGAGACATAGACCGTATTGTTGCCCGCATTCACTTGGATACTGCGAACACGCGGCCAGATATCCTGCCTGCCCAGGTAATCGTTGTTCATGTTGGCATAGCGCTGGGCCACAGAATACGTTTCACCGGTCGGCTGCAAATCGCCGTTCTCGCGGAAGGCCCTCCAGTTTATCTCCATTGCCGCTGCCACCGCGGCAGCATCAGCCGCTTTGCCCACTTCCCCTTTTGCATACAGATAACGACCAATATCAAAGGTCAGCGCCATCATCGGCACAAAGATCATTCCAATGAATATGGCCCAGATGGTCGAAGAATACGCGCGTTTATCTCGCAGCATGGCTACCATCCTTCCTGCCTGAACGTTGCTTCACCCTTCAACTGAAACGGGCCTTCAGGCAGACCTGGAAACAGAACAGACAGTCCGCCAAAGAAGTTCGGCACTTCGCCGGTGACGCGGATCTTCAAGATGCTGCCAGCCCTACCGCCGCCAGACAAGATTGCCACGCTCGGGTTTTGCACCGTGCCGGCATTCTCGATTGCCCCGCGCGCCTCGCGCACGGCCCAACAGGCCGGGCAGGATTGGGCGACACTGCCCATGCGCGCGCCATGCCGGGCAGCAGCCTGGACAGCCTGTTGCCCGAAAACGACCAGCCCCAGGTTCATGGTCGCGATCATCACCAGGAGGGCGATCGGGAGTGTGATGGCTGCCTCCACGGTTTCAATTGCCCGGCGGTCTCGTAAAAGTTTCAAGAATTTCATGATGACTCCGTTTCTTTCGGCGGGTGGGAGAAGATCCCACCCGCCTTTTTGTATCCGGCGATTAGCCGCCAATAAAGTTCGCCACGCGGGTGACGATGGCGCTGATGTTCACGCCCAGGAGCTGGAAAGCCCCGTAGACCACAGCCACGACTACCGCAAGCAGCACGCCGACTTCGCCGGTTTCAATGGCGCGGCGGTCCTTCAAAAAACGCGGCGCCTTGAGCTTGTCAAACAGCAGTTTCAGTTTCGGAAAACGGTTCATGTTGTTTCACCTCCTTTCTATTTCAGAGTGTGTATGCCCACGCCAATCAGTATGCCGAGCATGGCCGGGATGGTTGCCTTGCTGCGCAGTTTCTGGATCGCGGCTTGCACCCCGGTCGCCAGGGCAACCGGGACGAGAATAACCAGTCCGAAGAACAGGGTCAGGCCCATCACGACTTGCGCATCCGCGCCGCCGATCGCACCAAACTTCCAGAGCGCCCAGATGCCGATCAAGGTCAGGCCAAGCAAGGCGGATGTCACCCCACTTGTTCCCCAGGCCACAGCCAGGAGCAGTCCCTGCACCCCGGCCAGGATGCCGCGCCAACGCCAGGGCAGGTCATCTAGAACGAGCAACGTTATCGCCAGTACCGCCACCGGCCAGCTTTCCGTATATCCATGCCAGGCCATTGCCGCCAGTAAGGGTGGGATGGTCAGAAATGGCGGAACTGTGCGGGTATCCAGGTCGTGCCAGGTACACAAGGCCAGCCAGGGCAGCGCAAGCAGGGCGAACATTACTTGCCAGGCCCGGGGACTTCATATAGAGACAGACGGCCACCCGGCAAGGGAAAGCCCAGAACGGAATGCCAGACCTGGGTGGCTTCGATGTCGAAGAACATGCCGCTCGAAACAACAGACAACTCCCAGAACGGGGTTTTGGCGGGTTTGTCGCCCAGAAGCGTGCTGCTCATCCCGGCCAGTGCGCTCTTTTTCTCTTTGAGCGCATCCAGCAAACGCTTGCGCGGCACCGGAGTAAAGATCAGGCGGCGGCCATCGGCGCACAGGGCGATCAGAGCAACCAGGTTGTCCTTCTGCCAGGTTGAAAGCGAGAGCAGCTTGGGCGGCTCACCCAGGGCGGCGGCAGAGACAGATTCAAGCCAGGCCAACGGGTTAGGAACAGAGATTTCACGTGCGACCTTCTCGCGCTTGATGCGAATGTCCTGCTCGGCCCAGGCTTCGGCCTGTTCACGCAGGCCATCGATGGCTTTGCGCTGGCGCTCATTGCCCGCCGAGATCAGCAGACCGAGAAATAGCAGGGATGCAAGTAGTACAACGGTGATCGAGAGTTCCATCGGTATTTTCTCCTTCTTAGATAATGTGGTTATAGGTTGCGTGCGATATGACAGCAAATATCTGGATTCCTTCAGGGCTGTCCCTGGCGAGCATTCTCCATTTGCGTCCAACCGGGATGGAAATCATGTTCCGGTTACAAGAGAGCCGCTTGCCGCGAAATGTTGTGTAGGGTACGCCGCGTTCGATCTTTTGGATCAGCTTTTGGGCCTTGGCCAGTACGTTGCCAGGGATACGTTCAGCCTGGATACCGCGTTCATCAAAGAACACAGCAGAATTGCTATTGCCCATCCGCAGTCCTTTTCAGGATGCTCCCCAGGCGACGGATGGCTTGCGGGCGCGGGTCGCTGGCGGCATTGAAGCCGAGTGCCAGGAACATTCCAACCAGGGCGCTCACCGGCAGCAACCACAGCGGCCAGCTCAAGGGAACAGGTGCAAGTGGCGGAGGCTCAGGGGCAGGTGGCAAAACGATTGCCTGTGTGGGCATTGCTGTTGGCGTGGCAGCTGGGCGGGTTGGGGTTGGTTCCTGGGTGGGCGTGGCGGTTGGAGACGGGGTTTCTGTGACCTGGCCTTCGGGAATGCGGATCGCGCCCACAGCCGAGGAGCACTTGCCATAGATGTTGCAGGCGGTAAGCGTCACGGTGTATTCGCCAGGCGCAGCCAGGGTGCCATCCCCGCAGCGCCGATTCCAGGTGTAGGCTGAGGGTAGTTTCTTCAGGTCGTTGAATTTCATAACAACATCCGGCAAGTTTCCGCAGGCAATTTGCAAGCGGATACTGCCCAGAGGCGTGAAGCCCGGATCGACCTTTGTTTGGCCGCTCTCCCAGATCCACCACCATTCGCTCAGGCTGGCCTTGGGCGGAGGATTGTTAACCGTCACATCCAGAGATATGGGTGTTTCGGTGTGTCCGGCGTTGTCGGTGGCGCGTACATGTACGGTATAGTGCCCATCCGGGCCAGTAGTGGTGTCGTAAGGGATCGACCATTTCCCATCGGTGGCGTGAGCCAGGCCCTGCCAGGTCAGGCCGTCATCCATGGAGAACTCAACCAGCGCAACCCCGGATGTGGCATCTGCGGACGACCCGGACAGCGATGCCAACCCACTCACCGGCCCGCTCATGGGGGCAAAAGATGAGACTGGAGCCAGGCTGTCCAAACGCACTTGCCTGGATGCTTCGGCCTGGTTGCCGGCATTGTCGGTGGCGCGTATGCTCAGGTTGTGGATACCATCGTTCAGGGTCAGGAGGCTGCCGTTGATCCAGGATTCCGCATCCACCCGGTACTCGATCCTGGATAGGCCGCTGGTGGCATCCGTGGCAAAGGCTGTTGCCGTTGCCGGACTGACATACCAGCCGTTTTGCTGCGGGAGATCCGCTGCCACCGTGATCTCGATTTGCGGATTAGTGGTATCCACCCGCAGATCAAAGGCTGTATTACCGGTATTCCCGGCCAAATCGTTGGCGTGGGCCTCGACGATGTGAGTACCGTCCTGCGAGACGGTAACGCTGGCTCCAGCCGTCCAATCAAAACTATTCCAGCGGTATTCCAGCGATCCGGGATCGATCCCACTCAGGATATCCAGGGCAGATAACGTGACAGTTGGATTGCTGACGAACCAGCCATTCAGACCCTCCGGAGTTGGAATGGCCGGGGTCACGGTTGGCGGGGTCAGGTCAATCGAGAATGTCACATCTTCGGTGACAATATGCCCCGCATTGTCGGTGGCGCGAAAAGTGATTGTGTGTGCACCATCTTCTTCAATGCGGAGAGCATTGCCGCTTTGCCACGCGCTGCCATCTACCTGGTATTGCACACTGGCAATGCCGCTGGCGGTATCGCTGGCGTCCGCAAAAACATCTACATAGCGGTGATACCACCCGTTTTGCAGGGCGCCGCCACTGACATTCAGGCTCACTGTCGGCGAAGTGTGGTCATATTTCCAGACCCGGCTGCCCGATGCCGAGCCTCCCGCAGATGCTGTTACGGTAAAGGTGGCAGTCCCCTGACCTTGCGGCAAGTTGACGATACAGGATGCGCCACAGGAGAAAGGCTGGCTGGTTCCAGCAAGAAAGCCGGAGATGGTTACCGCGTGACCTTGTGGTTGGGATGCGCTCAAAGACAGCCTTGCGTTGTTGATGCACCAGCCATTCTCGCCCCACTGATCGCACAGGATCGCACTTGTTATTACGGGTGGCATCGGTGTTGGCGTTGATGTGGGTGTTGATGTCGGAGTGGGCGTTCGAGTCGGCGTCGATGTTGGTGGAGGCGAAGTTGGGTCATCATCGTCACCATCGCATTCCGTAGTGCAGGCGTAGCTCCAGCAACAGCCTACGCATTTACCAGCGGCGTAATCAGCAGCGCTGCAAAGGGAGCAGGGATAGGCAGACCACGACGAGCAAACGCAGGTGGTGGTGCAGGCCGCGAACGCCCTGGGCATTCCATCGTCGCAGTCGCTGGGCATAAACAGTTGCGGCAGCAGGTAGACCAGGAAAACAGCGATCACAACGGTAGCGAATACAGATAGCCGCGACATTGTGGGATGCTTTTTGCGCAGGTAAATTGCGAATCCAATAACGGCCATCACGGATGACCAAAAGGCAACGATGAATACCGCGTGAGGAATATCGGGCAGCGCCCAGGTTAAGGCAACCAGAAGCAGTCCGGAGATCAGACCGGCGGCGGCAATCCAGGTGTATTTCGATATTTTTTTCACGGTGTTACTCCTCAACTGAAAAAGATGATTGCAAACAAAAAGGCGTACACGCCAGCAGACATGCCAAAGAAAATGTAATGAAGCCTTTTGATGCTCACGGTGCGCTTGCCAGTATTCCAAAGACGGCAAACGTGACTGTCAGCCAACCGATTGCAAGAAGCAGCCTGGTGGCCAGAAACTTCCAGAACCGCACATCTCGCCGGCGTCGTTGAGCCTGGATACGTTTCGTGGTTTCGGATTTCCAGCGCATCATGTCAATGTCTCACTTTGTTCCTGGCCGGGACATCCAACCCGGCCAGGAACCTTTGGTTTATGGCGCGGGTGTTGCGGTTGCTCCAACCGGAACGATGACGTTCTTGATCTTCCGGTCAGCCTTGCCGGTCTCCGGGTTGGTGTTGACCAGTACGGTGTACGTTCCGGGAACGAGCGGTTTGAACTCAAACGTGCGGCTGTAGCTGGAGTTTCCAGCACAGTCGTTACCGCGGTTCTTGGTGTCCCAGATATCGATGTAGATGGTCTTGCCAACCACCTTCTGGGTAACGCGCACCTTGTCGCAGGTGTAGCTGCCGGTGACGCGGAAGGTGGCGCTGTAGGGCGCGGTGGCCACCAGCACAGCCTTGGTTGCGGGCGCAAACTTAACCGCGATCTCTTTGGGTTTCGGGGTGGGCGTTGGAGATGCGGCATTGGCTGAGACAGATGGCAGCATGGCGGCCAGGGTGAAGGCCAGAACTGCGAAGGCGAGGAACAATTTTTGGTGGGTTTTCATTTTGTACTCCTTGAATGGGTTGATAAGATGGTGAGGCGGGTCAGTCAGGCGGTTGGCAATTGGTCTACATTCGGGATCTCCTTTCAGGATCAGCATCCTTTTATGGCAGCAGCCAGGCCAGATAGTTTGCCTGGGCCAGCATCAGGTCGTGCTCCGACTTGACGCTGCGCGGGTGAAGGCTGGAAAACCAATCATGCAGATCATCCTGAACGATGCGCCTGGCGCATCCCTGGGATTGCTCGCGCAGCCAGGCTTCCATGACCGGGATCGCCGCCGGGGATAGGTTTTGTGATGCGGCCAGGATGCTCTGTACTGCGGTATCGGTGCTCATTGGGGGAACATCTCCAACTGTTCGATAACAGGGGCGCAGGTTCGTTCTGTCAGGTCAGCTATGGCGGCCTCGATCTCCTTGCGCCGTTCCGAACAGCGCTTTGCATGCGGAGTGCAGGCCAGGCGCAGGTCAAATAAGTTCGCATCAAAGGCGATCTGCTGGCGCTCTTTTTGCAGGGCTTCGACAGCGAGGCGGGTTGCCTTGTCACTGATTTTTCCGGACATGGGCCTCCTTTTTTTGTACAGATTGCGGCCGGTTACGCCAGATCAGGATGCCAGGCACAGTCACCATCGCTACCGGCAAAAGTAGAAGCGCTAAGGTTTCGGCTCCCTGCCCGCTGGCTGTCATGCTCACGATGACAGGCCGGTATGCCACCCGGTAGGTTTCCATGCGCTGGCCGCAGGTCAGTGTCCAGGTCTGGCCCTGGGCAACCAGGTTGTCCGGGGATGGTGACCTGCACAGGGTTGTGGCCATAATCTCGCGCCATACATCCGGGAAGCGCTCATCATCCACCGGCGCAGGGTTGTTCCAGGCCAGCGCCAGGCCGAACAGAAAGATTGGGATGATGAGCAGGATGTTTTTCATGCGCGGATTTCACCTTGTTGCGGGAATAATTCCATTTGGATAAATTTTGGTGGTGCTGATAATTGCTCGATCATGGCGTCGATTTCCTTCCGGCGTTGGGATGCCTGGCGCGTGTGATCCGTGATCTTCACTTTGTAGTCATACAGATTGGCGGTGAAGGCCAGCCGCAGCCGCTCCATCCGTAGCTGGTGGATAACGATCTGCTTTTGTTCGTGTGGCGTCAGGTTGTCCGCGTTCATGGTTTCGCTCCTTCAACAGGGGTTGCTTTTTTTTCATAGCTCGCTTCTGTTTGTTGGGTTACTCATCCAAGCTGGCTCGCTTGTATGAATCGGTTTGCTTTTCTTACCTGGCTCGCTTCCTTCTTTCGGGTTACTTTTTCTTATTGGCTCGCTTGTCGGTCTTGGGTTACTTCCAGAAAACGGCTAGAATTTTCCTTGCGCACGCATCAGCCGCCGTAGATCGGGCAGGCAGCCACAACGATGTAGCCGTAGTCCACCCAGGACATGATTGCCACGAACAAGACCAGCAGCATCACGGCGGCCAGGATTTTGGCCTGGCTGCCCCAGGCGATGGCGATGGATGAGATCCCAACTGCGATACTGGCGATCCACAGGCCGAAAAAGATGTCGTATTCGCCTATGCCACAAAAGCCGCTGGACACCCAGATGGCAACCATGCCCCAGGCCGAGCCGGTCAGCAGGATTTCAATGAGGAGTAGCACCCAGGAAAAGGCGATCATGATCTGCTCACCTGCTGATTTCGTGCCGGTTTTGGGCGCTGCTGCTGATGGAAAAGCCGCGCTGCAGCAGACTGGTGTTCCAGTACAGCACCCCGGCTTGCCAGCGTTGGGCCGCGCGTCCGGAGCGGATCAGTTCGTTGCTCGGCGAGAGCTTGTAGCCAGTGTCCAGGTTGAGCAAACCATCATCCAGGGTGGCACCCATCGCGCAGTACTCGAAGCTGGACACGCCGGTCACGTTGATATTTCCGCACTGAGACCAGTCGACTTCATTCAAGAGCACATGCGGGCCATCGATCGAAACCAGCACCTGGTCGCCGTGCCGGATGGCGGCGTCTGTCAGTTGCAGGCGCTGGACCTTCAAGGCAACCCAGACTGCAAAGTCGGTCCCCTGCACCCGCGCCACCTGGCCGGGCTGGCCGAGCAGGGTTGCCTGGCGCACATCGGTCACGATCCCGCCAAAAGACCACTCGCGCCGGTCAGGGTCATAGGACAACTGGCGCAGATTTGCAGGCAGTATCTTGATCGCCTGCACAAACCCCTCGTGGCAACTCTCACCCTTGCAGGCATTCCACTCGATGCGATATTCGCCGGGCTCTTTCAGCAAAAGGCTGTCCCCTTCCAGAGCATCCCGGCCATTGATCGCATACGTGATCACAACTTCCGGGCTGCTGGCGGTCGCTGTGACCTGCACCGGTTTGCTGTACCAGCCGTTCTTATCTGGTGCGCTGTTGGGGATCACGGTCAGGCGCAGGCCAGACTCCCTTTTGGCCTGGCGAAGAATGGCATCAGACAGGCTCGGTGCAAAAGCAGCCAGGAAGAGCAGGAAGGCAATCGAGATAAGCGCAGTAGATTTCATGCTTATGCTCCGAAGATGTTGGTCATAACCGGGTACATCAGGACCGTCAGCAGGACAACCAGGAAAGGCACGAAATAGAACAGGATCATCGGGATGATCATTTCCGAACCGAGCTTCTCCGCCCGGCGCTCAGCCCCACCGATGTAATCCGCGGCAATGCTCATCGCCAACTGCCCCATCAGTTCCTTCTGGGCCGTGCCGCGCTTGATGAAAGCCAGTTGGATGCTCATTCCGATCAGTTCCGGCAGGAGTGACTCCTGGGCTTCGCGCTGGATCTGTTCAACCAGGTCACGGCCCTGGGACTGGCGGATGACTTCGCGCATCCAACCGGCCACGATGCCCGGTGATTTCGAGACGCGCGAGATCGACTCTTCCATGCTGATGCCTGCCGCCATCTGGGCCGAGATCAATTGGATGAATTCGGGCAGTTGCGAAACGAACAAGCGCCGCATTTTGCGGGCAGCACTGTTGGCGGACATGGATGGATAGGCCCAGCCGCCATAAGCCAGGACAAAAGAAACCACCAGTTCCTGGGTCATGAACATCCCCAGCACGAAACCGCCAACACCCGCCACCAGACGCAGGGCCACCAGCTGGATCGCGTTCCAATCCAGCCACTTCTTGGCCATCTGGGCCCAGTACAGGTCTGCACTCATTGCGCGCAGGAAAGCCGGGGGCATGTATTTCTGGACGGGCACGCCCAGCGGGTTGAGCGCCTGCTGCAAACGGGAGCCGCGATTGCCGCCCGCCATTGTGTGCGCTTCAGCCAGTGCGCCTTTGGGCGCGCCGCCGAAAACGACTTCCACCAGCAGGTAGACAATGAAGGCGATCACGAGAAAACCGATCAGGTAGATCAAGCCAATCATTTAGACAGCCTCCTGAACCATTGAACGCAGGATGAAATAACCAAAAACCATCGCCAGAACTGCCCCGGCCATGACCATCTGCACCAGACCGGCCCGCAGGGATTGCGATATCAACGGGTCGCTGGAGAGATAGCCAACCACCAGCACCAGGATCACCGGCAGGATTACGGTTGAAACCATCACATCGCCTGCCTTGGCCTGGGCACGGTTGCGGGCCGAGAGAATTTGCTGGACACGTTGAGAAATGTCCATCAGGGTCTCGGCGTACTTGCCGCCACCGGCTTCGATGTAGCCGATCAGCAGGGTTGCCATGTTCGAGAGCGAAACCGAAGGGCTGCGCTCGGCCAGGGCGACCAGCGCCTCGCGCCGATCTTTGGTGCGCATTTCGGCGGCCGTCAGGTAGAGTTCAGGCGTCAGGGGACTCTTGCCTTCCAATTCCAACGAAGCCGCCACAGCGTTCAAGACTTCCGGGGGCGAACCGCCCGCCAATAGCCCAGCCGCGATACGACCCACCGCGATCGGCAGGTGCTTGTCGATTTCCTTGCCGCGGCTGAGTACCTTGTCGTTCAGCCAGGCACCAAAGGCGTAATAAACCACCCCGGCCAGGACAACGCCCACAATTGGGCCAAGCAAGCCAGATCCGGCGACAAAAGCGGTGACAGCGCCGCCAATCTGGAACGTCCGAAACGTTACCGGCTTCCAGCTCAGCCCGGAGGCCAGCAGCTTGTATTGCAGGCTGCTCGGGTCCAGTTCGTGCATCTGGCGGGTGGTGTCCACCGAGTAGGCTTCGTTCAGCACGCCAACCTTGCGATTGCGCGGGTAGAACAGCCACAAGACCAGCAGGCCTGCCAGCATTGCGATCAGAAAAATTAATCCGCTCATGCGTGTTCTTCTCCTTTTTGGATATCCCCAACCTTGTCCCAGCGCGGGTTGTCGGGGGTGGAGCTTTCGTCGTAGCGCCAGACCATCTCAAAAAAGACGTTGCCGTTCTTGAGTTCCTTGGCGATCTTCGAGATCGAGATCACCCGGCGTTTGTCGTGCCGGATGCCGATCTGCAGGTGCAGGTCGATCGCGCTGGCCAGGGTGCGCTGGATCTCGGCGGGCCGGGCCTGGCTGTGCATGCCCATTTCGGTGATGACGCGCTCCACCGTGTCGCGCGGACTTTCGGCGTGGAAGGTCGATGCGCCGGAGTGGCCGGTGGTCATGGCCGAGAACAGGGCTTCGAGAGCATCCCCACTTCTGGCCTCGCCCACAATCAGGTAATCGGGTGAGAGCCGCATGGCAACTTTCACGCCATCCGCCAGGGTTACGGCGGCGACATCCGTGCCGATCGCCTTGGGGCGGGCTTCGAAGGACTGCACGGTTGAGCGGTCGATGAAGATCTCTTCCGGGTCTTCGATCTTGACGATCCTCCAGGCCGCAGGCAGGTAAGTCGAGAGTGCCGAGAGCATGGTTGTTTTGCCGGTGCGCGTTCCCCCGCAGATCAGGATGCGCGTTCCAGCCTGCATGGCCTGCCCGAGATCTGCCATCATTTCGGCGCTGGCTGCCCCGCGCTCGATCAGCCATTCCGGCAGGACCGGTTTCTGCTCGAACAGGCGCAGGTTGATGGCCGGGTTTTTGCCGGGTGGTGCAATGGCCGGGTGCAGGGCTGTGATGCGCCCGCCGCCGGGGTTGTCCGGGCTGGGCGGCAGCTTGGCGTACACGACCGGGTTGGCTTCGTTGAGCGAGCGGTTCTGCGGGCCGATGATGCGATCCAGCACGCGCCAGATCTCGCCAGGTTCGGGCCGCAGATCGACCGTCTCAAAGCGCACCGCACCTTTGCGCATGATCTGCACCAGGCCGCTTGAATAGACTGCGATCTCGGAAATATCGGTGCGCTCGGGCGGCAGGAGCAGGTCGAGAAAGCCGAAGCCCAGCAGACGGCGGGTCAGTTCCTGGGCCAGGGCTTCTTCGTACTGCGCACCGGGCCGCTGATTGCGGCGGCGGTATCCGGCCGAAACCAGGATGGTGACGCGCTCCTGGATTTCAGCGCGTTCGGCCTGCGTTGGGGCGGAGAGTTTCTTTGCTGGAAATTCGGCATTGACCTGGTCGATGACCTCGTTCATCACCGCTTCGCGCTCGGCACTCGGGTCGCCGGTTGTTGACCCGCTGGTTTGGTTATAGAGAGACAGGATGTCCATCGATCACCTCAACCAAGCCGGAATTTCGGCATGCGGAAAACCGACTTGGTGCCGTTGTTGTTTTCCTGGGTCTGGGAGAGCGTGTTTTCCATGCCAGGGAAAAGATTTGAGATGATCTGGCGCACACCGCGCGTCAGCTTTTCGGAGCGCGTCACGGCCGGAACGCGCTGGTTCTGGGCGGCCAGGATGTTGGGATCGTGTTCGATGACTGCCGCGATCGGCGGCGACCAGTCCAAAGCGCTTGCCAGTTCTTCCAGAAATTGACGCGGCGTAAACGCGCTGGCTTCGGAGACCTGGTTCAAGACCAGGTAGATCGACTCGCGCGGCAGCTTGCTGCCCAGGATATTCAGGGCGCTCAGGGTGTGGCGCGTGGCGAACAGGTCTGCCATGGTCGGGCGGGCCACGATCAGCAGCTGGTTGGCGAAGTACAGCGGATGCAGCATCCAGGGCGTTTCCGCGCCCGGCAAGTCCATGATCATGGCCGCATACGAACCGTCTTCAGCGGCAGTCAGGCCGGCATAGATGCTGTTCGGGGCGGCGGTGTCCACCACCTGACCCATGCGTAGATACTCGAGGCTGTTGTCCGGAGCGACGATCACATCCAGCCCTTCCAGGCGCTGGATTGCGGATTGGATCGAGGCCCGCCCGGGACGTTCAAAGAACTCGGTCATGCTTGGGATGTAGCGCAGGCGCAGATGTGATGCGGCAGCGGCTGGCATTCCCAGGGAGAACAGCAGCGTTTTGATCGACAGCCGCACGGCCAGTTCGTAGGCCAGTCCTTCGGCGACCGTTGAGACCCCGGCCCCACCGGCGTGAGACAAGACGGCGATGCGCTTGGTGCCGGTCAGGACAGGCTGCAGGCCGGGCGGCATGTAGCCCACGCCTGCCGGGGCAGCAGCCATAACTGGCGCAGCCGAGACTTTCATCAGCCTGGCGCGGGCCGTCTCACCGGCTGAATAAGCGAGAGCCGGGAGTTCGCCGAAGTTCAGTCCTTCGGTTGAGTGCACTCCGGCCACAACGCCGGGCATGTTCTCAAACGCGCCTCTTGCGCCGGTTGCGCCGGGCGGCAGCAGCACCAGGGTTACGCCATTCCAGGCTTGCATGCCGGAGACCAGGTTGATCAGTTCGTCCGGGCCGGGCGCAACCCCGGCCTGGACAACCAGAACTTCCGGCTTGTAGACCGGCAGCTGCGATTTCAGGACATCCCAGTTCATCGCTTGCCCGGCTACTGCCAGGCGGCTGTCCGAGAGGAAGGCAGGCATCATCTGGTAGTTGACTACTTCGTGACCTGGTCCAGCCAGGAGTACGGAAAGTTTTTGAGCCATCACACGCTCCTGTTAGCGGTCATTGTTCAGGGCTTCGTACAGTTCGCCCAGGTTGAGGGTGATGATGGACTCGGCTTGCAGCCCCTCGCTGGGTTCGAGTGCCAGGTGCAGCTTGCCGTATTCATCCAGCGCAGCCAGTAACGTGGCCGGATTGAGGAACATGCCGGGCGCGATCTCTACGGGCGAGGTCGGTACATCCAGGACGATGACCGATGTCGTGCTGGCAGAGGACGCGGAGACAAAAACTTCTTCGGTTGAGTCAGAATCAGGAGGCAGCTCCTGATAGCGGAATTGCTGGGGAACAAGCAGAATGCGCAGGCCGTTGATCGCGATCCTGCCCAGGACTGCCTGGGGCGGAACTGCGGTCGGGGTCGCTTCGGGGGTGGCGGTTGGGCCGCCCAGGTCAGCGGCAACGTAAGGTGTTGGGATGCCCTGGTTTTCCTGCTGCAAGTCGAGGCGACTGGCGAGCGTGTTGGCTACATCAGGGGACAGGAAGCCGATCACAGTCACGGTCTGACCTTCACGTAGCAAGCCAGCCACACCGGAGGCCATGTTTACCTTGACGGCCATGGCAACGTGACCAGGTTCCAGTTGCGAAGGGATGCCGGATGCCGCCATTTCGCCAAGAACGCCCTGGGTAATGAAGTCGCCAGCCGCGCGGCCAACGGTCAGCATCTGTCCGTTCAGTTCGTCGACGCTGCGAAGTGCGTCCACGGGGATCCCGCCTGCGGGCACAGAGCGCAGCTCGACCAGGTTGGCGGTGATCATCGTGCCAGGCAGTAGGCCTACTTTTGCCACGAGCACTGATGTTGGCCGGATCGTGCCGTTCAGCAGGGCGATCACCAGCACGCCGATGATCAGGGCGAAGCCGATGATGGTGATGGGGGAACGTTGTTTCTTTTCCATTTGTTGTTTTCTCCTTCAGAAAGTGGTGGATTAGTTTAGAAACCGCTCGACGATCTGGTCGTCGGATGGCTCGCTTGCATCTATGTAGACCGGGCGGATCAGCAAAGGCTCGATATCGAACACATCCTCGCTGTAGCCCAGCTTGACAATGGCGTACGTCTTGGGGATGCGCGCCAGGTAACGCTTGTATTCTGTGTTGACGATGCCCTTCTCGCTGCGCCCCAGGTGCGGCAACAGGATGTCACGGTCACGACCGTCCTTGGTCTGAAAAACAAAGATATTGGCGCAGGAGGACAGGATGCCGGAAGGCAGCTGGCTGGCAGTCTGGGCCAGGACGATCAGGATAATTTTGTATTTGCGGGCATCGCGGAAGATCGACTCCCAGATGGCGGCCGTGCTCGAGGCGCGGGTATCGTCCGAACCGGACGCCACGCCTGAAAAAACCTTGTTGGCTTCTTCGAAGAAGATCTGCAGCGCCGGGAATTTCTTGCCCGTCAGAGTTTCGCGCCGCCGGATGACGGCATCCTGGTAGATGGTCACGGCCATCAGCGAAAACAACGCAGCTTTGGCAAATTCATCCATTTCTGCCCCGCCTTCAACGACCGTGATTCCCCAGGGGTCATCTTCCGGCCCGAGTAGTCCCAGATCTTCGATGGCGATCGTGTCCGGCCCGGGGCCGTACTGGGCCAGCATCTGACCTTTTTCGAACTGTTCCAGGCGCAAAAGCACACCTTCCAGGCTGGTGCGGTCAACCTGGTCGCCTTTGCGCTGGGCTTCGGCCTGGAACTCGCGCAGGGTTGCCAGCCAATCGCGCACACTGACCAAACGGCTGCGGCAGATGGCCAGGGCCTGCTGCTGCTCAGGGAGCAGTTCGTAGACCGAGAGTCCTTTGGCCACACCCAGGGAGGCCGCTTCGATGGCGTTCACGACAACCACCTGCTTTTGGCGCTCACGCAAGACAGCTAGCTCGGCTTGCAGCCGGTTGATCTTCTTTTTCCTGTCAGCCAGGTCTTCGTTCTTTTTGCTAAGTTCGGCGCGGTCTTCGTTGGTCAGCTTGACCTTGCTGTTTTCTTTTTCGCTTTCTTCCTGCTTGGCCCGGATCAGTTCGATGGCGTTTACCAATCCTTCCATCTCGCGCTTAATCTTGTTGATCTGGAAGCTGATCGGATCCATCTTGCGGGCAAAGACTTCTTCAATCTCGCCCAGCATGACCCCATTCAGACCGTACAGCTCGACCAGGGCGCGGCGCATGAAACCGACCTGGCGCTCCCCCATCCGGCCAGCGTTGGCAAATAGGGTCGCCACGTTCGTGCTGTGCTGGATCGCATCTGTGCGTTTCGGCAGTTGCAGGAAGTTCCAGCGCAGCGGCCGCCTGGCTCCGGGAAACAGTTGGCGAACATCGACCCGTCCGGCAAGCCCGTGAAAGTTCATCGCCCGCCGCCAGCCCTGGCCGAAATCCAGAACGATGGTGCGGTAGTGCCAGGCAACGGTTGTGCCAAGCGCCAGATCTTCTGCGGCAACGGTTTTCCCGAAGCCGGTGTCGCCAATGATGGCAGTATGGAAGTGCCTTTCCTGAGACAGGCGCAGGGGCGCATCGGTCAGTTCTCCGGTTTCCACAGACCATTGCCTGCCGAGAATGACATCCCCCTCGATTTGCGGGTAATACGCAAAGGCCGGGGTTTCTTCCTGGGTGGTCAGGGCAATACCCTGCTCGAAGACACCCGGGGCGGTGTAGGCTGCCAGTTGCAGCATGGTCAGGAGGGTCGAGTCCATGTAACCGCTGATCACGCCTGGCACGGTTTCAACGCGGGTTGAAGGAGTCCAAGCGCGGGCATGATGGCGGATGTAGGCTTCTTCTGCCGGGTTGAGCGTGCGGCACTGCACACCGGTCACGACTTCTTCGGTTCCCTGGAAGGCTTCCGGGATCAAGCCCATCATGGCCCGCAGTCCGCGCTCGGTCTTGGTGACAGCGTACACGTCTGAGTAGTAGGCGCCCTCGATGCTGGCTGTCGTCAGCAGGCGTTCCTGGGTGCGCATGATGTTGGTGATGATCATGGCCGGGTCGTTCTGCCATTGGGCAGAATTGCCGAGTGAAAAGGATGGGGCAACCCCAACCGCCAGCCCGGAGGATGTTGAGCGCGCCAGACCGGTGTTAAGCGAGCTGCCTTGCGATTGGGTATGAGAGTTACTTTTTGTGTCCGATGCCGATACGGTTTCGGATTCGCTCTCGGTATTGGCAACCGAGTTGCTCACCGAGTGCGATGTTCCAAAGGATTCCGATCGGGATACGCTTTGGGATGTGCCCTGGGCAACGCTTGACGATTTGGTGTCCGATTCGGAGTTCGTTGTTCCGCTGCCGTGAGTGGTCGATGACATTTCTGACTCAGACCAGCCTGACATCGTGGTGTCAGACCAGCCGTGCATGTAGGAGCCGGTCAGGCCAACCCCGGCGGGTGCAATGTTGACGCTGCCGGTTAGGGAGCGTGATTCTGTGTGCGAGCTTGCGCCGCTGGTAGATGATGACGAGCCCTCGGTGGATGATTGACTCGTGCTGTGAGCAACGCCTTCAGTATGGGCATCGCCTTCAGTGTTCGTGAGCGATGTTCCCTCGGTTACACCTTCTGAGACGGTATGTGACCAGCCATCGGTGGTGGTACGCCCGACCGTGTTGGCCTTGCCTTCAGTGTTGGCAATGCCCTCGGTTTGGGCTACGCCATCCGTATCGGCGCTGCCGGTCGTTTCTCCGTAACCGCGCGAGGCGGTATCTGCCATTGCCCCGGAGAGCATGGCCGGCAGGCTGATCCCGAAACTGGCAGAGCGCACACCGGTTTGCTGGCTGGCCCAGATGGATGCTTCCTGGGCGTACCCGGCCAGCATGTCGGCGATCCGGTCCAATGGCACGGCATACCCCAAAACCATCAGCATGAACTCTTCGCGCAAGGCGGACATGCCCCGGTACAGGATTTCGTTTTGTTGGAGAGAGTAGCTTTGGGTGGCATCCGCGCCGATCAACGGGTTAACCATGTCACGCTGGGTGCGTGTGTTCTCGCGCGGGTCGGGGTGACCGACCGCGACCAGGGCATATGGGAAATCTTCCAGGGAGCGGTATATCCAGCCACCCACCCGCTCCGAGAGCGGTTCGAGTCGCAGTTGGCGGTATTGCGCTTTCAGGGCGGCTTCCATAACCGCAATGTCGCGCTTGGATTTGTTATTCGCTTCTTCCAGATTTTTGGCTGACGAGACCGTGCCGTAGCATTGCACAATGCCCAGCGGAGGGTTCTCGAAGATACCGGCCACCAGGTACGCCAAATTCACCTGCGCGCCGGACATGCCGCGCAGGACGGTTCTCATCTTTTGCAACAGGCCAGCGTCTGAGCGGGCCTCGACCGGGATGCCCCGGATTTGCATAAGACGAATCACCCGATAACCTTCATATTCTTGGCCGTTCTCGCGTTCGGTAACCTGCAGCCAGATGTAATCTGTGAGCGGTTTGCCGTTTACGGGCACGAGTTCGCCAGTGTGAATGAGTAGGTCATCCGGTGGCAGGTTGGCTTTTTTATCGGCCAGCCAGTTGGGGAAGATGCTTTTGATTTGCGCGATCATAGTTTCTCCAGGCCTGACCGCGATTTCTCGCGGGCAGGAGTTGAGCTGCTATGCAACGATGTAATAAGGGAGCATGTCCATGCCAGCCTGCTCAAAGAGTTGGCGGATTTTCGAGACTGCCCAGCCGATATCGCTGGTGTTGTGCGCCAGGCGCATGTCCAGGCCGGTAATGGCCTCGTCCGTCCAGCGCCAGTTGATGGTGGCCACCAGGGCGATGGGTTTGATGGCGTCAGGTAAAAAGTCGCGCTTGCCGCCAGGCTGATCGAACTCGTGGCAAAAAACCTTGAAGCCGGCGCTGATGGGTGCAAACAGGGCCTTCGGATTGGCATCTGCCGCGTGCAGTTCGCGCACTTTGGCCATGAGCGGCTTCATCCGCATGTGTTCGGATGCGTAGGATGGCGGCGGCGGAGTCGATTTGATGTAAGGCGCCTCGCGGGCGGTTTCCGGAAGTTCGGTGTCCCTGAGCATCAGCTTGTCTTCTTCTGTCAGGGGATTGCGTCGAGCGCGAAGGCCGCGAAGGCCGCTAGCCTGGTTAAACAATTCATCTTGTAGTGGGTAGAGCTTCATGGTCGTTAGTCTTCTTTTCTATTCATCCGACCCATTGATATGGGCGTCGGGTGCAGGGTTAATGTGGTGGGTGTGGATAGTCAGGATGTCAATCAGAGCTGCGCGGATCTTGTCTGCGTGCTCCTGCTTGTCGCAGTCCTTGAGATGTTGCGATAGCCCCCAGGTGTAGTTGGTGGTTTCGCATGCCTTCAGGCTGGCGTACACGCCGAAGCCGTCCGGCTTGTCGTTGGGATATGCGGGCGAAACCTGGCCGTCTTTATCGACAACGAACGGCATCACGTAGAACGTGACAACTTCATCGAGAATGAGTTTCTCGGCAGGAATGTCCAGATCGAGGTCGGTGATTTTGGTTGTGGGCATGGATACCACCTTGTGAATGTGGGTTGGATAATGCGGACAATCGGGTGGTGCTTTCAAGCTTAGGGTTTGACAGTTCGGCACAGGGCAGAACAGCAAATGGATCACGGACACGCGGGGTGGCCAGGACGGATTTGATGTTCTGCGGCGATGTTTCCTGGAGTAAACGCATCAGCGTTTACTCCAGGATGGTTCTTAGAACTGTTCGAGCAGTTCGAACGGTGGTGGATCTCCTGCTGGCGGCATCTGTGTGGCCGGGCGATCTGGTGAGCTGGTGGCGGTTTTTTTGTCCCCTGCACCGCGAGAAAGCGCGAGAGCGGCGGGGCCAAGAAGCAACGCAACCAGGGCCGGGGCAGCCGAGCCTGTTCTCAGGGATTTCATGAAGAGGGCGATGATGACCACTTTCCCGATGATGGACAGCGGGAACAGAATCAAGGCAACGATCACGAAAAAGACAGGCATGATGGTCATGAAGATGGCGTCAAAAGTTTCGAGGTTCATGGTCAGGTTCCTTGTGGCTTAGAATTCAAAGGCGAAGTCGCTGACGATTTCTTTCAGCGGTTTCCTGACTTTCGCTGTGTCGCCGGATTTCCTGGCGGCTTTGACGGCGGCGGCAATCGCGGCTTTCTTTAGAGCCTTGCGAGCGGCGCGAGCCTTGCGGAAGTCCTTGTATTCTTCAAAGCGGGATGTTGCGTTCATGTGTGTTCTCCTGGTGAATGGTTGAATGGGTTGGGTTATGTGTGTTATCGAGAGACATTGCGGATACGGATGTCCGTTTCGTAGTTGCCCGATTTGACGTATCGAGCAGCGGAAACAGCAAACCAGATCAGATAGCCAACGACAACAATTGCGAGCAAAGCGATGAGCGTGTTCATGGTTTCTCCTTGTGCGTGGTTAAATGCGAAAAAGGGTTGCGACTTGGTCGCATCCCTTCTCGTTGTGTGTTTGCCTGCACTGGATGTTTTTCCAGTGCTTGTGGGTGTTGCTCAGGTAGATGTTACAGGGGTTGGTTCAGGTGGGTGTTGCAAAAAGTTCTTGTGTTTGGGCGCAATAGGCAGGCCCGGGGACTGGCGCATGTGCCAGCCGGAAGCCATTGCAAAGAAAGCATTACTAATTCTTGTGGTGGTGCTATTCAGTTGTTGAAAGTGCAGAACGATGAAATATTAAGCAGACGGGGTGGGGCGTTTCAAAGCGTAGGGTAGAGTAGGGTCTGTCAGCACAGGGCAGGACAGATTATTGACCCAGGCCAGAGATGACTGGCCGGGGCGGATAATCGGTTCTACGAGAGCATGTCGGGGAACTCGCCCTTGGTAAGAACGGCGAATTCTCCTTCGATCTGGTCGTACACCTTCGCGACCGCCTCGTCCAGGATGATGTTGCCATCTGCGATAGTGATACAGTCGCACATGGCCAGGCCGAGCGCGGTAAAGCTGCGAACAGGAATCCGGGAAGATGCGCCGGCGTATGAGGCTGTGAATATGTCATCGTCAGCGGTTGCGCCCTGGGTAAATTCAAGCCCAATGCCATCCACCTCAAAGGCGGGCCGGACTTTGTCGTTGAGTTTGATCCAGGCGTATTTGGTATGTTCGCCCAGCACTTTTTCAAGTAAGGCTTTGGCGCGTTCAGGGGCGTGCGCCTTAAGCAGAATGTTGCTGGCGTGGAAGGACTCGAGCGCAAGCCCCGCGATTGACAGACCTGCCAGAAGTTTTTCAACCTGGCGGATGTCCATAGTGCTGTAAGGTAATGTGGTCATAAATTCAGTTCTCCTTTTTTTCTTGATTGCTATTTGCTTCCTTCATCTTGCTGATGAGGGAATTGATGTAGGATTCGTGAAAGCGAAAATTGGTTCCTGCCTCGATTTGGTCTAATATGAAGATTAGAGTTTGTCCCAGGTCTGCCATGTTGCGGACAATATGATTCGTGTGGGCGATAAACAGGTCATCCGCCGGGGATGGGCCTTGGTGAAAAGTTAGGTCTACACCTCCTGCGTCAAAAACGGGGTGTTCATCGTCATAACTGACTAAGTAGCCGTATGGGTAAAGGTCGCCCAGGACTTCTTTTAATAAGGCTTTCGCTCGGGCAGGCTGGTGTCTGCCTGCCATCGGATTGACTGATTTGCCTGCCGCAGAATACGCAGCTACGAAGATTTCATTTGCCATGTCAGCGGTAGTCTCAAGCATTTCGGCGTAAGGGTGTTCGATTCCTTGCTCATACAAACGCTTTCCCAGGACGGTCAGGCAGTAATTACAGGTGCCGCTATCGTCATCTTCCATGATGTCGAGTACGCCAGTCTCTAGCAGGGCGGTCAGGTAATAATCTTCGATATCGCCATCGCCGACTTCGTTCACGCCCAGGGATAAAAGTATTTCAGATAAAAGAGTTTCCATAGAATTAGGGCCGTGCAGCCCCATGTGTTGGACAATCTCACGGATAACATCATTCATCAAGGCGGGCGAATATACGGCGTTAGGCATGGGTGGTAACTCCGTCGCTGTTTTCTTCTTCGTCCAGGCCCAAGTAGCAAATTTGCATTTGGCTATATAGTTCGCTGTATTCATCGGCATTTTCATCCGTAGGATCGTCCGTGAGTACATCGAGACAGAGCATCAGGGCCGAGCCGAGATCGGCCATCGAGCGTACCGGCAACTCGTCGTCCATAACTCCGTAGGCTGCCAGAAAGTAGTCATCAGATACTTGCTTGCCCTGGTGAAAGGCCAGCGTGATCCCGTCTATCTCAAATTCCGGTGAGTGTCTGTTGCTGCTTTTGATATGGACATGCTTGAGATTTTCTTCGCCGAGAACGATTTTTAGCAGCCTTTTCGCTCGTTCAGGATCGCAGTCCCAGGATTTTCCTGCGTTGCCACGTTCTTCGATTCCAATGGCGGTGGCCGCCTGGCGCAGGATTGACCCTTTCTCTATGGGTTCGACTTTGCGCTTTCTCATATCGCGATATGGATTTTTGTTCATTAGTTTTTCGGTCTCCGTCGTTTTGTGGTTGGGCTGGTACGTCTGGGAAACCCAGACGCACCAGGGTGCATTCGCCGCACCAGGCGGACATTGGGCAGTTACTATCTACTGCCTCACTTATTGCCCTCCCCTGTTTCGCAGTGTCCGAAGCACCTCTTGCGGGGTGGACCTCGGGGCGGTCAGGGAAATAGGGTTCATAAAGACTTGCTGCACCAGCAGCGAGAAGTAGCCCAGCGGGACAACCAGCCACAATGACCAGGTGATGATCGTGGTTGTGTTGCCGCGCGTGCTGGCAATGATGTTGGCCGCGGCTTCAGCCGAGCCAACCAGGGCAGCCCACTGATCAGGTGTTACCTGGGTGGCGTAAACCATGTAGATACGGCTGATGCCCACCGTCAATGCGTAGGTCACGATTCCAACTTTGACCATGTTCAGCATGCTGAAACGCTGCGAAGGAGATACCGACACCGCCACAAAACCCGCCAGCCACATGACGGCCCCAATCCAGGGAACAGGCGCTCCCATTCCCATTTGGGCCACCAGCCAGAGTGCCAGGGCGATGCCGGTTAGAACCTGGGCCGTATTGCCGTTGATGTGCATCTCTCCCCTTCCGGGGCGAAGCGCTCGGCCGCTTGCCAGGTTCTGTACCTCCGCGTCCGCTGTCAACATCACCCCACCAGCGGCCACGAGGCTGACTATCGCCGGGAATGCTCCAAAGGTGGCATACACGATAAGTAGGAAGCCGTTGACGATATACAGCGGTGCATCCGTGATGAGGGAGTTGAGCAGCTCGAAGATTTCCATGATGAAAAAGTTTCCTTGCTTAGGGGTTGGCGTCGATCAGGGCCGGCAGGATAACGTATACGCCCAGGGTTCCCCGGCCATTCAGCACGCGCGGCGTGGTGATCATTACGCCGTTGTGATACGTGCCAGCCGTTCCCACCGTGATCGTTAAGTCCCAGTTGCCGGGGTCAGCGAAAGGGACGCCCAGGGCGCTCAGGCTTCCGCTGCAAGTTGCGCCTGCGCAGCCCATCGATACCTGACCGTGCTGGTTCAGGTTCACAGCACCCTGCTTGACGTGCGCGCCGTACCAGTTTGCACCCAGGCCGTTCACGATCCAGTTACGGCTGGTTTCAGTCAATGTGGCGCGGGCATTAAGCATGGTGATGCGCTCAGGCAGTTCTTCCTGGTGCATGATGCAGTCTGTTAGGGAAGGCACAGTCCGCAGGTAGCCAGGCCGTCCGCTCGGGCGGGTGCAGTCACTCACGCCAGAGCCAGCCAGCCGGCATTCGATAACATCTTCGTAGACCGGTTCGTACCAGGTATAGATCACTGGCGGAATGGTCACGCTTCCCTCGACATCCACTCCGCGCTGATCCGGGTCCTGCCCCACCACTACCGGGTAGTTTGGCGCAGTCGGGTTGATGGTCAGGGTCGGCCAGGCTTGCGAGACGGAAGGCCCCGGGCAGGTTGGCGGCTCGGTCGGGGTTGGTTCCGGGTTGATCTCGGTTGCTTCAGGTGTTGGCAGGCCACAGGCGACCGGGTTGGCGAGGCACAGTTCGTCCGGGCAGCCGGTTGGCGAGGACATGCAGGTTTCGTACAGCAAGGCGATGGTGTAGAGATTGCCGTCTGCCCAGGAGTTGCTTGCAAGCATCATCATGATGTTGAAGAGATCTCCGCCGCCAGTTGCCGGATTGAACATCGACCAGATCGAACCGTCACCGGCGATGGCGGCATCGGCAAACTGGTCAGCCTGTACCTGTGTCATGCCGGTCAGGGACTGGAACAAGTTACTCAGGAAGGTCGCTCCATTACCTGACCCGATCTGCCCACCGAGCATGATTGCGCCAGCCGGTAAGGTTTCGATGGAGTGATCAGCCTCGATGATGCCGGAAGCTGCCGGGTTCATTGCCATGAAGAACAGTGTGGTTGCAGATGGCATCAGTACCGTTTCGCCGCTTGGAGCCACGAGAACGTGATAGGTTGCTTCCATCGGTGGCAGGCCGGGGATGCTGGGCATCCAGGGGGCGGGCATCGTGGTCTCACCTTGGATAATGACGCCGGGAAGCGGGTTTCCGTCGCTGTCGATAAACTCACCCCAGCCGCTGCCTTCGGCGCTGACGTTGGTGGCCGGGGCAAACGAAGCTGCGGCGATGATGGCGACCAGCAGCAGGGTTGCGATATTGCGAAATTTATTCAGCATTTTGTACCTCTTGTTCAAACATGATGCGCTCGAACTTCCAGCCATCGCCAACTTCGGTGACAGACGCAAGTAGGTCGAGCGATTTGATTTCTTCCGTCCGCAGATCGCGGCAGTCCAGGCTGACATTCCAGACCTGGCGGTGCGCATTCTCGCCTGGGATGTCTTTTGCCATTTGGGCGCCGGTTGCCTGGCAGGACTGGCGGGTGCTGTTCGTTTCCACGCCACCCCAGATCATCGATGCAAACGTTGCCTTGAACACATCACAGCCCTGCTCGCTGGCAATCTGGCAAACCGATTTTTCCCAGGCTTCACGCCCAGCTTCGATATCGGTGGACAGGAAGGCTTGCGCCCCTTCGATGGCGGCTAGTTCAGCGGGCTTGGGTTCAGTGGCCCAGGCCAGGGCCGAAGGGACAAAGGTGTAGGCTGTCACGGCCAGGATGATGAGCAACAATAGGCCGATGATCAGGTGTTCGTTCTTGATCGTGATGGTGGTGGTTTTTGACGATTTCATGGTTTCTCCTGGGTGGAAAATTAAAATAAAAAACGCGGGCAGAGATTCTTATCCAGTAGGAAAAAAATCTCTGCCCGCGTTATCAGCGGACCGTTCAGTCTGTCACAAGGGTGTGGCAGGTTGTTCGCCGGACAGCGAACAGGGGACGAAGGAAGTAGGGGTGAAACTGGGTGGTGCTATTCGGTTGTTATGATGATTTTACATAGCTAGTAAAACTTGTCAAGCAAATCTCAAACGAGTTTTTGAAATGGCTATTGCAAGGTTGCGCTGATATTGGTTGGCGCGCGGGGTTTGCCGCAGGTTTGGCAGCGCGGCGGATTGCTTTTTGCGTCCAGGATAAAAATTGGGCAGCTACAGCCTTCGCTGGACGGTTTCTTGCGGTAATAGGTCAAGGCTCCGCATTCGCAGGTTGCGCCATCTGGCGGCTCAGGGTTGCTAGATCTGTCTGACCAGAGAAAAACGTGCTGTTTGCCTTCGCATTTCATCGGGTTAGTCCGTTTGGAACAATCAGCCCGCCAGCGCTGGCGGGCTGCGTATTCTTTCGGTTTCAGGATTACGGCATCGTGCCGGTTTCCTGGGTATGGTTTGCCGACACGTCAGCGGGCGTCGGGTAGGTTGTCATGCACATGCGGCGGTGATTAAGCTCTGGGCCTCCGGGAAAGCCAGGATGATCGGCGAATTGCCACCAAGACCACTCCTCGAATGTTGCCCAGGCCGCAGCCAGGAGTGGGGCGTGATACAGGACTTCGGCGGGCGGGACAGCGTTGTTGTTATCTATCCGCGCTTGGCGATCATATTCCGGGTTATCCTGGTGGGCGCGCGCCTGGAGAACAAAAGGGGTTGCGATCAAGGTGCGGTAGATGGTTATACCGGTTGCCGGGACTTCGCAGGCTCCACCGTTTTTGCCAGCATTCTCAAGCTCTCTGTCCCAGTATCGCCACTGCTCCACTCTGGTAGCCCAGAAATCGCGGAAGGTCAGACCTGGGGCGCGGCGCTGGGCCTCGGCCACTGTCATTGGTTCACCAGATTTCACGTAAAAGTACGCGCCAACATATAGCACACCAGCAAGCAGGACAGCCAGACCCAGCAGGATCAGTTTTCCCAGAAGTCCAGAAATAAAGCCTATCAGTTTTCCCATTTTACATCTCGCTTTCCCCCCAGGCTATCCCAGGGTTTCGTTGTCCAGATTATCAGGCCAGCCAGTTCCTTGCCAGCGCGGAGGCAGCAGCCTCCAGGTTTTCCTGTTTTCTTATTGCCCAGTGTCAAGGGACCGTATGCGTATTTTAGCGCAAAGTTTATCGGATTAGCATTAACACAACCTCAGAAGTCTCTCAGTCTTGTTGGCGAGAAAGCCAGGATGGCAGGCATCCTGGATGACCAGTTAGCTTGGTTTTCAGGCTGCCAGATGGTACGGCGGCAGAGTGTGCGCGAGGACAAGTTTGGTGGAGGACAAACGCCCCGCCCCCCCTTCCACCAGCTCCCACCCGGCAGAAACGGGGTATTTTTTGCGGGGTGGTGGAAGGGGGTGGAAGCCTGGTGGAAGAAAAAAACGGCTTGGTGGGACTTATTTTTCTTCCACCAAAACACCTTCCACCTAAAAATAGGCGCTTAAACTCCATTTCGGATCAGCGTCCAAATAGTTCCTTTTTCCTCGAAATGCCGGCTTGCCGCGGAGATATCACACAGATATAAAATATCCTTCGGGCTTTTCATGGCGGGCAAAGCGTACCTTGTCACATTGTTGATCGCTGATTTATGTGGGACAAAGGCGTACATCTTTCCGTTGGAAAAATGTCTATAGTTTCGCCATTTTGTATCGAGATTTTGGTTTGCCTTGGTAGTATTGCGCTCTACTTCAGCGTAAATCACTTCGCCGTCTTTTTCGGCAGCAATGTCTGGGGCGAACTCGTGACCGTCGATGAACATTCGGGTCGTTGGTAAGATTTTATATCCCATCTTCTCGAGGAGCGCTTGCGCTTCTAGTGCCAGCATCACTTGGGATTCTGACTTGTGCTCTTTTTGGTAATCGTTTTCTCTTGGTTTTTTGCCGGTAGTCTGCTCAAAAGCATACTCACCGAACTTGGTCAGTTCTACGAGCTTCAGTCGGCCCTTGCTTGTATCAAATGCTTCGATTAAGCCAACTTGCTCCGCCAGAGACATAACCTCCGAAACGGTTCTCCCTTTTCCTTCGGGATCGTTGAGGTTTAGGTTTTCGGCGATTTTTTTTCGTAAGTCAGGCGAAAGCGCTTCTCCTCGTTCGCCAATGTATTTGATTATGAATGCCAGCTGATCGCCATGCTTCGTTTTGGGCAGGGCATCATACTGCTCGGCAAAGCTTCCTGCGTTATCGTTTTCGTCGGCAGCAGGCTGGCTTGAGCGTAGCCGATCGATCTGATTGGTCAGTCTGTCGATGGCTTCTTCCTGATTCCTATTTACTTGCTCATATGCGTCTCGTTCCCTACTTGCCTTCGCCAGTTCTGCGCTCAGACGATTATTCTCTGCCTTGAGCGTTTTTGTATCCACCTGGCCGCCCATGATTTTTAGCTTTTCAGAGTGCGCGCTGATCGCCGCGCGTTTGACGACCGGGATCAATTCACTGAGTTTGATGTCTCTCAGATCACGCATTTTCGTGACACGCTGCTGATACATCCATTCTGAATCAACGATGCCCGCGATCTCCACCAGCATTACCTGAATTTCATCGAGGCTTTTTTTTGCGTTGGCCGCGCGGGCATCCATCGCATTCAAAATGTCATTGTAAAACTTGCGGGTCAGTTCGCTTACCGGCTTATTCAGTTCTTCCTGTAGCTCTATCTCGTTGTCCATTCGCTCGACTCCAGTTCTGCCAAGGTCTGCCTGGCAATCTCTAGTTGATACTGGGCTTTCGCCAGGTTTTCTTCGTTTGGCGCGGTTGTCCACAGCAGGGTTGTTCGCGCCGCTTCCAGATAGGCCGATGTCATTCGGAGCGAGATAGACCGGGCTGGAGTGGCCGCTGTTGGAGTCTTCTTCTGTTCGATGTTCTGGATCAGGCGCACTCCGGCGTCAATCATCTTCTGGGATTCGCGTGACCTGGTAAACAGGTCGTCGCCATACTTACCAGATAGGATTGTGCTGATTTGTGTGTCCAGTTCCTGAGCCTGTTCACGCCAGCGGACGATTGCAACACGATACTCCTCTACCGCCCGGATATCCGGCAGCAGCAGTATCGGGCGATTGTCCTGGTCGGTTGGAGAAAAGGCGTAGCCCAGAATAAGAAAAACAAGCAGAACCGGAATGATCCATATCCATTTGGGGATGATGATTGGTTCGTCTCTCATGCGGCCTCTGGTTCAGGTGTTTTTGTTTTGATTGGTTCAACAAGGTCGGCTTTTGCTTCGTCCTCAGGTCCATCCTGGGGATGAAATCCTGGGATGATCATTTTGTGCTTACCTTCTTCTTCCGGGTTTCGCAGGCCGTCGATGAAAGAGCCGAGATCCTTTGTCAGCTCGGGGTCGATCTGCTTCAGTTCTTCGATGCGTGCATAGCCGCGATCAAAGTCTGCGTAACGGAGTGCCTCGGCATGTTCGCATACTACCTCGACCACCGTGCGATCTTTTACACTGCGCAGCTGTAGGTGCCCCTGGATGTAGAAACGCGCGCCTTTTTGAGCAAAGGCTTCCACGATCTGGGCGCGCCGTCCGTAGAAAACCACTCGCAGTGGAGGGGTAGGATCTTTTCGGGAAGATCCTTGGATGACCATCATTAACCGTAGAAATGGCGTGGCCTTGCTGTCTACGGTGAAATTATCGTAGTAGATGTCGCCGGTTACGTCGCCGATGATATGCACGCTATTTCGGTTCATCGAGGCCTTCTTCCGGTTGTGTATCTGTGCTGGCTGGCACGTCGGCGGACTTTTCTTTTTCTTCTGCCGGCGTGGTGTCCCGTAGCCGTTCAATGGCGGCCAGGGTCAGGATGGCTTCATCTGGGGAGAGTATTTTGTACTCGCTCGGCGTATTGTTTGCTTTGACGTAGATGACTACGACCGGGATTTCGCCGTTGACGATGGATGCCATTTTTGAGAGCTTCATCGAGGGTGACATAAACATTATTTGCCCCCTGCCGATTCGGCTTTTTCGTTGTTTTGGGCCAGGCTGAAAGAGATAATGCCTGTTATGACCGGGACTACGAACAATGCCAGGCCGATTGCCAGGTAGACGGCAGTTTGGAACAAGGCTGAAAGTGCATCGGGCGTGGGTTGACCTGGGTACTGGGTGTTGATCAGTGAGAGATTGCCCAGGCACATCATGGCGACGCCGGGAAAGCCGCACGAGAAAGCGGTAGCGACTGTCAGTAGAATTGCTGCGTTTCGTTTCATGATTGCTCCTTTTGGATTTGATTGCTTGGGTTCTTCACTCTGATTTTTGGGTTACTTTGTTTTTCGGTTACATCAATGCTGCGCTAATGGCAGTTGTTACGCGGGGTTTGCCGAATTGGTAGTTCCCTTTGGTGCCTGGAATACAGATCGGGCAGGTGCAGTATGCTTCGTTGAGCGGCTTGTTGCGATAGTAGGTCAGGGCCCCACACTGGCAGGTCGCGCGATCTGGTGGTTCGGGGCTGGTCGATCTGTCTGACCAGAGAAAGACGTGCTGCTTTTTGTCGCATTTCATCGGTTTGGTTGTGCTTTCGGGTGTTTGTGGTGCTTGCTCATGAATAATGGATTGCTTGGCAGGTGTGGCTCGCTACCGCCTACTGGGCTTCTCTGGGTGTATGGCTCGCTTTATGTTGCTGGATTGCTTGGTTATCATGGCTCACTTGCGTGTTACCCTGCCCATAGCAGCCTGGAAATCAGGCCGAGGAACAAGACCAGGTAGATCATGGTTGCCGTTACGGAGGCCAGGGTCAGAACTTCGCTTTGCATTGATTCGTGGGCAGTCGTTTCCTTTGTGACCGGCGGCGCGAAAATAATGCGGTTGGCCGTGATACTGCCGCTTACTGCAAGCAGTAGTCCGATTGCTAGAATTTCGATCAGTGTTCTTGTCATTTCAATCTCCGTGAGTTGGATGGCTCGATGCGTTTACCTGGCTTCGATGGCGGGCCAGCCGAAGGTGGAGCGTTCCAGGATGGTTGTGTGACCCAGTTTCTCCTGGGCGTAGGGTACGCGAACAGGCAAGCCTTCGCGTTCACGCCATTGCAGCCACAGGTGCGAGAGCAGGATTTTGTTCATCTTGCGGATGGCCTGCATGTGGGCGTGGCCGCGTGGTATTCCTGCCTGTAGTTTGGCTTCTTTGGTTTCGTAGTAGATGGCCGTATATGGGCTGCGGGCTTTGATCAGGCTGTCTGCAGCCGTAAATAGGGCTGTTTTGAGACGACGATTGAACGGGCTTACCCAACCTTCGAGCAGTTGATCTCTACGCTTCTCGATGTGCATGCTGGTTTCGTCAGCATCAAATGCGGCAAACTCGCGGACTTTTGTCTCGCCTTGCTTGACAAAGCGATACCCAAACACTGGCCCGGCGATCTTGCCGGTCTCGTTGTTGACCCAATACTCCCCTATCCCGTATCCTGCGTATCGCCACAAGGCTGCGATAGTGTTGGCCTGAGTGATGTTGATCTTGGACAGTACCTTCGCGGCGGTGACATATGAGATACCGCGCAGGGCAACCATGTCCTCGACAATTGGGATTCCCTTGCAGGCTCCAATGGCCTGGGTTGTAATTTCGGCTTCGAGCTCCTGGAAGCGATCAAGCCAACCGCGAAAAAGGGTTTCTGTTTCAGGGCTGGCCTTAGATGAGCCGCGTTCAATGGCCGAGATTCGGTTTGTGGTCGAAATTCGCGCTTTCTGGAAAACGCGGTCGCGCATGGTTTCCAGGACGGCCACGACCATCAGCGGTGTGTAGTCGAGATTTTCGTAGCTGTTGTTGGTGGGGTCGATCTGTGAGTCGGTGTCGCTTTCGAGTACATCGTTAGCGGGGTTGGTTTTTGGCATGGCAATTCTCCTTGTTTGGTTTGTGGTCGTGGGTTGCTTGGTTTGATGGATCGTTTTTCTGTGATGGGTTGCTTGATGGCCGTGGCTCGCTTACTGATTTTGGGTTACTTACACAAAAAGGCTCGCTTATTTATTGAGGGTTACTTACACCGAAAGGCTCGCTTGCTATCTTGGATTGCTGCTTGTTTTCCTCGCTGCCTGGCCGGGGAAACAAAAAAAGCGCTCCCTGAAGTCAGGGAGCGCTGTAAACAGGCCCAATACACCCTTGGGGCAGCGCCTGGGCAAAAAACAAAACGCCCAAACACGACCGGGACACGCAATAATGGTCGCTATTCTATGCTATTGTTGGGATTTGTCAAGTTGTTTTTGCAAATTCTGGTAATTTACTCAGCCGCCAGTCTTTGACCTCCGGGAAAAACTCTCGCGTCATGTAATTGCTGGGTTCAAGTGACGTGATGTAGGTTGCTATCAGCATCGGCTTACGGTCGAAGGATCGGATGTTGCCCATGACCACGCCGGGGACTCCTTTTTGGATGCAGTGGTACGCGCTGTTGGCGGCAGACGGTATTGCCACGACTTCATGAACGCCACCCTTCTCGGGGTCGTCTGTGATCAGCACAAACATGGCGTAAAGACGCTCGTCTTCTGGTAACCCGTTTTTGTTGTTCATGTTTTTCATGCCTGCGGGCTCACCGGTGGATCTTTCTCCGTAGTAGTCTTCCATGCGTACCAAAGTGCCAACCAGTATAAATTTGCTGTCGCTCATGAGACCGATATCCTTTGTGACTGTAAGATGTCGAAATGTGATGGGGTGTATTTAACACAATTCACTGATAATTCTCGAACGCTTTTGTGGTGAATTTTTGTGTGTAATTTGTGATTGTAGATACCTTGTAATCAAACGCCGCAGTCGATCATTTCGCTCTCAGGAACTCCAGGTGGCAGCGTAATCGATAGCTGAATAATTGTCAGGTTTCGCTGGAGATAACTGAGCGTAAATTCTAGCGGATGGCGCCCGCGCAATTTACGAAAGAGGCCCTTTATTGCTTGTTCTCCGGCCTCCTTGACAACGATCTCCACGTAAACATCCAGGTCGCCAACATTCTCATCGCCGCGAGCAAAAGAGCCAAATATGATTGCCTTTTGAATGCGACACAGACTGATTGGATCGTCCGCTGTGGGTATCCTGGTGTTGATGTCGTTGCAGCGCGCGATGAACTGTTCGAGTTGTTTTTGGGCTGCGCCCCGGCTATATCGCCGGAGTGATGATGCTTTCAGTCTTGTGCCTTTTTCTGTGAGTTTGATATCGTCTTGGTGGCCGTTGGTGATGAATCCGGCATCGAACAGGGCTTTTAGTATCCGCTTGGTCTCCGCCAGGACGGACGCCCGTTTTTCTTCGACATCTTTACTGCTTACAGGATTCTTTCTGTAGGCACGCCTCCATTCGGCTATAAGCAGGCTGTCGATTTGCACCTCGTTTCCGGCGCTTCCCCAGTGCCGGTGCAGAAAATCCCGCAATTCTCGCAAGCTGATACCGTCGATGATTTTTTCTGTGAAATTCATGATTAACCTGCCAGCCGCTCAACGGCTGCCTCCAAATCGCGTTCCCCAGGCGTCGTGTAAATTCTTGTTGTGTTCAGGTTGCTGTGACCAAGTAAGGCTGCAACTCTTTCTAGTCCAACGCCAGCATCGATCAGGTTCTTGGCAAAGGTGTGGCGCAACGTATGGGCATGCACTTCGACGTTTGCGATCCGGCCCAATTCGGCCAGGCGGCGGTGGATGCCGCTGCCAGTAATGCCATCACCGCGCTGGCTGGAGAACAGCAGGCCGGGATCGCGTCCACGTAATTCCAGCCACTTCGAGATCGCTTCACGCGCTTCAGCGTTGACCGGTACCTCGCGCCGTTTCTCCCCTTTCCCTTGCCTGACAATAATCTTGCCCTTCTTTGGGCTGAGTTCCAGATCGTCGAGCGCCAGGGCGCAAAGTTCGCCAACCCGAAGTCCGGTATGCAGGAGAGTCTTGATGATGGTCACATCACGCTGGGCAATGCGCTTGGCTGGGTCGGTTTTTGCTGTATTCAAGGCGGCTTCAGCGGCCTGCACCAGATCACGCTGCTGTTTGCGGTCGAGCCATTTTGGAGCCAGTTTTTGGGCTTCTGCCTGGCGAATGCCGCGCGCCGGATCACTGGCCGATTGACCGGTTTCGATGGCCCAGGCGGAGTAGGCGCGAATGGCAGCCAGGTGGCGGTTGATCGTTGATGGCTGCGACTTGCGGGCTTGCATCCAGCCCCGGTACTCGCGGATGTCTGTTGGGGTTAGGGCTTCGGGGATCAGCGGTTCGCCGTTGGTTTGCTCGAACCAGCGGGAGAAATGTCCCAGGTCAGCCAAGTATCCGGCTACGGTCTTTTCGGCGCGGTCTCGATTGGTAAGCCAGGTCTGAAAATCATCCATTTATCACCTCCGTGTGTGGGTTGGTTTTAGTCAAACAGTCGTCTGCGTAGTTCACGTTTGTAATCTTCCGGGGTATTTGTAAAGTTGAACTCGTAAAGATTGGCTGCCAGCGTATTGGGCAATTCTTTAACGGCCAGGTCAGCGTCGATCAGGGATTTCAGTTCGTGGGGTGTAAGCGCGGCCAGGCGTTCAAAATCGCCGCCCGCCCCGGAAAAAGTATTCTCCTGCAATCGCGCAAGCGCGTTACTGACAGGGTTATTGACTCCCCGCCCGGCTTCGGAGTAAGCGTACAACATCCACGAAACAAAATTGTGGCACAGCCGCGAAATCTCACGCTTGGCTTTTTTGTTCGCAATCAGCAGTTTTTTGGACATTGGCATGCTGACAGAATTCTTGCTCATCAAATCATCCCAGTCCCAATAGGCCCGGCTCCCCACCCCAGGTTTTTGCGCCGAATTTTGGCGCGGGGTATGTGGGGATTCATGAGGTTTAATGGGGCTTAATTGGGGCTTAATGAAGTTATTTAAACGTTTATCATTTTTTCCCTGACCGTTTATCATTTTTTCCCAATCCGTTACTCGTTTTTTCCCTGGCCGTTTATCATTTTTTCCCTGACCGTTTATCATTTTTTCCCTGACCGTTACTCGTTTTTTCCCTGAATCGTCTGATTCTGCGTTCAGGACAGCCCCCCGCTCCTCTGCGGTTGGCTCGTCTTGGCGAACGTCCAGCACCATCGGGTTCCAGCCCCAGCTTTCCGGGAACTCAACGCCATCAGTATCCTCAACCGTGACAAACATCTGGAAAGCCGGGTCATTTAGCCAGTTGCGGGCGGACTTTACAGTCGCCCCTGTCAGGCTTGCTAGTTCCTGTATCCCGTTCTGCAGGACGGCAAAGGAGTACGGTTTTTGATTGATGTGGTCGTACCAGCATCGGTCGCGCAAGGCGATGATTGTCCATGCCTGGCCGTGCGATAGTCCAAGTTTCGGCGCGGCAATTTGCAGGAAGTAGTGCGTGATAATCACAGTTCCATATCCGCCGATGATGTGATCTTGCAGCTTCTCGGCGGCCTTGTGTAGTTCTTCAGGAACATCCCCTTTGTAGCCGGTTACGCGCCTGACAATCTCGATGACACCTTTCGGCCAGCCTGTGATCGGGATTTCTTGATTCTTCGGTTCGTCCAGGTAATTGTGTGGCGGCTGGGCGGCCATTCCTTGCAGTGTTTGCTGTGTTACCTCCAGTGCCTCCGGGATACTGCTGGTTTCAGCAACAGCCCGGTACAGTACAGCGTGAATGGCGTTGCAGTCCTGGTGTGTCAGGCGGGGACTCATATGCACTCTCCAGCGGCGCGCATTGTCCAGGTGCGGGTTTGCCGGACCTGGAGTCCATTCGTTGGGAACATCCTCGACCAAGCCTCCGGCTACGCTGGTTTTGCCGGTAATCTCGCGGAAATAGCTGGGCTTGCTCATCATGGCAAATTGCAAAATGTCCTGGTGAGGAATATTGCGGACAGCCCCCCTTCCGCGTTTCCATTCAGACCAGACGACTTGCCGAAAGGCCACCCATAGAGACATTTCTTTGGCGGTCAAGTCGCCTTGCTGGAGCAGGCGCAACGCATAACCTGGAATTGCAATGATACGGCTTGGATTGACCTCAGCCTGGTAAGCGGTGTCGAGGCCCTCTGAGAGTTCGTTCCGTCCGGGCTGCTCGTTGTCATTTTCTTCCTGCCTGGCATCATCATCGGGGTCGCCTTCGTTCTCTGGTTGGCTGGATTCCCTGCCAACGACAAAGCGCAATGTGACATCCTGTCCGATGATTTTGGAAGCCAGCTTTGAGCCAGACTCCTGGATGCGGTTTTCCAGCCAGTCCCGGGCATAAGCGTTGCGGGCAGCAACGGTTAGTATGCCATTCGCCAATTCCACCGCCTGCGTGTCCCTTATCCAGGTGTCGAAGGATGCGGGTGGTGCCTCTTGCCGGAGTATTTCCAGTACCATTTCCCAGGCAGCAGATGCTGGGCTTTCTGGTGATTTGTCGGCATCTTCGGCAACATCCACGACCAGGTTGAGCGAAAGTATATCCAGGCTGAAAACGAGCTTACTGATCAAGGCTTTCTCGCCAGTGATGATTCGGGCAACAGTTTTATTTGGCGCAAGAACGGTCAGGGTGCGATTGCCGGGTTTGTCATCGTAGGCGATGATCTGGCATTCTGCGGCGGCTCTTGCTGTGGGGCTGTCATCGAGTTCGTCAATTGCGAAATTCCAGGCTTGTTGAGGGTTCATGGGCAGTTCCTTTTGGTTCAAATACTGCTTTGGCAAAAACTCATAGGAAGGCCGCTACGGGGCGACTTTTTCAACAGGATGCGTGACAAGGATGGGCCGTTTTTTGGGGCGCAGAGCGCGTTTTGGCGGGTCATGGTACACGACGCAGTACACGACATGGTACACAGTGGTACACAAGCTGGTACACGACGGTACACGATGTCGTGTACCGTGCTTTTTTGGGTTGAAAAAAGTTAACGGTTTTCCGGGAAGCCCTGTTCATTCTTCCCGTCTCTTTACCGAAGTAGCGGAGCGGTAGACCACTTCTGGCGTTGGTGCAATGCGAAAATCCATGCGTTCATAATCTGCCATGCCGATCTGAAGCAAGCGTAGAAATATCTCTCCTAGTTGGACGCCAGTGCTTTCGGAAAGCTCATTGATCGCGTTTTCCGTGTCTACTGGGATGCGGTAAGACAGAATTTGCTTCCGTATCTTTATCTTGGTCGCTGACTTTTTCTTGCCGCGCGTAGATTTCGGGAAGGTGGGCGGCTTACTCCAGGTATCCCAGGTGGCGGCGTAGGCTGTTACCCCGGTCTTTGTGTGCGGGCTGGGGGTTGACGGAATCAGGCGGGGATTCTGTTTGACCCGGTCAATGGCCCAGTTCAGGATGACATTTGCGGCCACATCTGCTGTGATATGCTCTCTGCGGCGATTGCCCTGCTCATCAAACTCGGCGCAGCTTAGAATTTTTTCCCGAATATCAAGAGCTGCTTGGGCCAGGGGAGCGGGTATGCTGAATGACTTTGGGGCGTGGGTTTTGTTCCAGTCGCTCTTGCGCTTGGGCCCAGGTCTGCCAACGTTCAGCATATCCAATATGCTTGTGGGAGCGTCTTGGCCAGGGATCAACCCCAGGCGTTCATCGCCGTAGTGTTGCAGTTTCTTCTTTGCCATGGTTACCTCCGTAGGATGGCGCGTGCCAGGTTTTCAAACTCCTGGGCTGCGCGGGCTGCGGTTTTCTTGTTGCCCTCGGCTTCAGCTTTCTCAAAGATTGTGACGTGATTGGCTGGCAGTTCGCGTAGGGCGGCGGATTCATGAATGGGGGAGAGAAAGGCTTCGGGGAATGCCCGGTTGTAGCTTGCCAGGGTTTTGCGGCGTTCAGTAGTTCGCTCGTCGAAAAAGGTGGGCAGGATGCCGGTCAGTTGCCCCGGCCAGCCCTTTGCAGTCAGGGCTCTTAAGGTCGCGGCGGTTTGCATCAAGCCGTCGATGCTGCCGGTTTCGCACGAGGCTGGCACGATTACCTTGTCGGCTGCCCACATTGCCAATTCCAGGATGCCTCCAACCGATGGGGCGGTATCGAGTATCACAAAGTCATACTGACGAAACTGATCTGTGATTGCGCGGCGCAGCAAACTGATGTCCCGTTCCCCCTGGAGCATGAAGTTTTGGGCGACCACTGTTTGCATGTTGCCGGGCAGGATGTCGAAATTCTCACGGGATTGGACAATCCGATCCAGGATATATCGACCGGGATCTCCTGCGAGCAGGGTTGCCAGGTTGGGGATGTAGGCGGCCAACAGAACGTAAGCGCCTGGCGCAAGCGGGATGCCGAGAAAAGTTGTCGCGCTGCCCTGGGGGTCGAAGTCGGCCAGCAGGACGCGCTTGCCTGTGCGCGCCAGGGCAGAGGCAAGATTGATTGCGGTGGTGGTTTTGCCGACCCCGCCTTTTTGGTTTGTGATGGTTATGATTTTCATGATTTGCTTCCTTCGGCGGCGGTTAGGGTGTGGGTGGCAGGGGGCTTGCCCAGGTTAATCTTGTAATAGCTCAGGCATTGCTGGCAGCGATATCCAGGTCGATTCGCGGGTCGGGCATTCGAAATTGAGATTTCCTGGCCGCAGTATGAAATGTACTTGCGGCCAGAGAACTCTTTGACTCTGTGAATTTCGTTGGGGTCGTTGGCGGATGTGTTACGAATGAGAGTCATTATTTATCATCCGCTCTGCAGATATAGCGGCTGTTGGCCCATCCATCAATGGGGGCGGTCAGGCGTAGCCAGATTGCTCCATCGAAGTCTTTTCTCTCTCCGGTGCTGGTGATCTGGTCGCCGTTTGTCAGCAAGCCGACCTCGCCGCAGGCAAGACCGGGGCATTCGCGGACACGCAGATTGCCGCTTTCAATGTTGCCCTCAAAGCAGACTATTCCATCAGCAGGTAAGGGAGATGTTGACGGGGTTGGGGAGACAGCGGGTGCTAATGTTGGCGGAGTCTGCGTGTGACTGACAGCGGCAGATGATGGTTGGGGCGTTGGTGTCTGGAGACCAATCTCAATTCCGAACACGTGGGTTTTGCAGGCGCTCAGTGCTAGTGTCAGGATGATGATAGCGAGGATGATTTTTGCTTTTTTCATGGCTTCCTTTTATTTGTGAATTGCGTCGAGAGTGGTCTTGCCTTTACTTTCGTTGAACCTTGCGCCAGGGATAACTGCGATTGCCAGCGGGTTTCCCTCGGCATCCTGGGCATTCTTCCATTGCACGCCAGTCCAGCGGCTGACCGCACCCAGGGCGGCCAGGGTCAGGGCATAGGCTTCCGTTTCCGCTGTTTCCCGTTTCCCACCGCCACGCTTGGCAGGGACCTGCACCTGGATTCCTTCGGCAACGAGTGGCTTTGCGTCGTCCAGATGCAGGTGTCCCTGCTGGAGCGGGGGAGTGGACTGGCTTAGTGAAAATCCGGCTCCTGGCCTTCCGGTTTGTGGCCGTTATTGCCAAACAAAGGCGCGAGCGGCTGGCTGCTTTCGTTGGGCTGGATGTTTTCTAATTGGCTTCCGCGCGCAGCGCTCTGCAAATTCAGACTGCCGGTTTGGGCTGAAGTGGGTCGCGGAGAATAAGATTTTTTGGGGGCATGATAGGAACGGCCCTCGATTTCTGCTATTGCCCGGCGAAGATTTTCATAGCCATATTCCTCAGCTATACGGCGTTCCAACTCGAGGCGGGTGCGGGCGCTTTTTAGTACACTTTCGGCCACTTCGGCATTGCTCTCGGCCAGCTGTTGTTTTGCGATGGCCTGAGCTGTCAGCCGGTGGGATTTGATATCGGGGTGGCTATAGAAATAAGCCAGGAATAGGATGGCATGCACGGAGAGACTGACAGCGAGTGCGGCCAGCAGTGCTTCGGCGTTTGGGGTTTGACCGTTGACCACCATAAAGTCAGCGGTGCCGACGAGTATGCCGAGAAAAAGCGATATAGATATGCCGACCCATGCAATCCCGCGCATGATCCCGGATGCTTTTGCGTGTTGAACTGCAACCTCCCACAACATAAAGGGAATGAAGGTAGCCATCACGGAAAACCAGGCTTTCCAGGGTTCACCGGTGTTTTGCATGGCGAAGTCATAAACGCGATATTCGCCAGCCGCGAGCAG
>JAKLPV010000213.1 GCA_022013685.1 Anaerolineae bacterium | reverse complement strand
TTGGCCCGGTGCCAATGTGGATGAGTTTCCGGCTCAAGCGGCTCTCGATCCAACCGCGGTGGGCGGCAAAATCCATGGCGCGAAGCCAGGCGATTGCAGCGGCAAAGGTTAAAATTGTGGCGAGAAAAGAGTTCATCGGGTCTCCAGATAATATCGTGGCAACTATAGCATATTTGGGACTATAATCGGCCAACATTTATGCAAAATGATTCTTCTTTCCAGTTTTTGTCAGGTGCGCGCGCAGAACTGCCGATCCTTTTGGGGGTTGCGCCGTTTGGCATGATTTATGGCATTTTGGCGCTCGGTGCGGGGCTTTCGCCACTGGCTGCCCAGGCCATGTCGGCGGTTGTTTTTGCAGGATCGTCGCAGTTTATGCTCGTGCAATTGGTGGGAGGTGGCGCGCCCGCACTGGTGATGGTCTTGACCGGATTTGTGATCAACCTGCGCCACGCGCTCTATTCTGCCTCGATTGCGCCGCATACCCTGAGCCTGAATCCGGTTTGGAAAGGGGTTTTATCCTACCTGCTGACGGATGAAGCCTACGCTGTAGCCATTCTCCATTACAACGTAGATGGCCCTGCGGAGCGCAAGCACTGGTATTTTTTCGGCGCAGGGCTGACGCTCTGGACAGGTTGGCAAATCAGCACAGCGATCGGCATTTTTCTGGGAGCGCAAATCCCGGCTTCATGGGGGCTGGATTTTACCCTGGCGCTGACGTTTATCGCCCTGGTCTTCCCGGTTATCCGTGACAGGCCGACCTGGCTGGCAGCGATCGCTGCCGGGTTGACTTCGATTCTGGCGTCTGGTCTTCCCTACAAGCTGGGACTGGTGACTGCCGCGTTGGTCGGCATCCTGGCCGGTTTGCTTGCGGAGCGCAAATGAATAATATCTGGCCCGTCATGCTTATTCTCGGCGCGCTGACTTTCCTGACGCGTTTGTCGTTTATTGGCCTGTTCCACCGCTGGCAAACGCCAGACCTGATAAAGCGTGCCCTGCGCTATGTGCCGGTTGCTGCGTTGACAGCCATTATCGTGCCCGAGATGCTCATGCCAGATGGCGTTCTGAATCTCCATCCATTTAACCCCCGCTTGCTGGCCGGGTTGCTGGCAATTTTTGTTGCCATGCGCACCCGCAGCGTCACCTGGACGATTGCGTTGGGGATGGCCGCTTTCTGGTTGCTGCGCTGGCTATTGGGAATGTAACTTTTATCACAGGGGATTTTGGCAAGTGCGGTATAGTTGGTCGTACACTTATCTTCAAGCTTACCCATATCCAAGAGGAACCTATCCCAATGACCGAAAAAACCTGCCTTAATTGTGACCGCGCTGCTGATCTTATTCCCCTGATTTCGCTCGAGTATCGCGGCGAGACATATGCCATTTGCCCACAGTGCTTTCCTGTCCTGATCCACAAGCCGCAGAACCTGGCTGGCAAACTTCCCGGAATCGAAAACATATCCCCGGCTGATCACCAACATTAAGCGTTTCCCTGTCCACCGGTTCAGCGGTGAATTCAAGCATGCCTCGCAATCTGGTATCATTGCGAGGTTTGTTTTTTAATCCCTGGCAGTTGTTCAAGGCAGGACAAAATGGTCACATCCATCATCGAAAAATTGAAACTAACCCGCACCAGTTTTAATGCCCTTTTGGTTATTTTCCTGTTTGGGTTTGATAAAGTTCTGGCTTTTGTGCGTACTGGCATTATTTCACGCCAATACCGCGACGAAGTTCATCTGCTCGACACTTTTAACGCTGCCAACAATTTGCCCGATGTGCTCTTCGCGCTGATTTCCGGCGGCGCATTGGCCATGGCTTTCATCCCGCTGTTGACCGAATATCTGACCAAAAAGGATCGCGCCGCTGCCTGGGATTTGTTCTCGCGCGTGGCGAACCTGGCGTTCGTTGTTACGGCCGGGTTTGCAATCCTTATTGCCATCTTTGCCGAGCAAATTGCCGCGCGGGTGATTGCCCCGGGGTTTCCTGCTGAACAGCTTGACCTTCTGGCCGACCTGATGCGCCTGAACCTGATCGCTACGATTATTTTTTCCATCAGCGGATTGGTAATGGCCAGCCTGCAGGCCAACCAGCACTTTCTTATGCCAGGCCTGGCTCCTGCGGCCTATAATATCGGCCAGATTCTCGGCGCGATCTTCCTTGTGCCAGTTTTTGGCATTCAAGGCCTGGTTTATGGTGTTATCCTGGGTGCATCGATGCACTTGCTTATTCAAGTCCCGGCTCTTTTTATCTATGGATTTCGCTGGACGCCATCGCTTGATCTTTCGAATACCGGCTTGAACGAAGCCTTGCGCCTGATGTGGCCGCGCCTGCTGACGATGGGCGGCATTCAGATGATCGTTATCCTGCGCGACAACTTTGCTTCCCGGCTTCAGCAAGATGGCGCAGTGACAGCCCTGACCTATGGCTGGATGATTATGCAAGTGCCGCAAACGCTGATTGGAACTGCCATTGCCACGGCCATGCTGCCAGCCCTCTCCGAACTGGCTGCCCGCCAGGATTGGAAGGAATTCGGCCAGGCGGTTGAACGCGCGCTGCGGGTCTTGATTGCTACATCCCTGCCTTTGGCCGTCATCATGGCGGCGGGGCTTCATCCGTTGGTGCGCGGCGTTTTTGGTTTTGGCGAAGAAATTTCCCTGCTGATTACCTGGACGGCCCGCGCCTTCCTGTTGACCCTGCTTGGGTATAACATTCACGAACTGGCTGTGCGCTCTTTTTATGCCCGTAAAGAACCCCTTATGCCGCTTTTTGCAGTGCTTTTGCGGTTATTCTTGTTTAGCATGATGGGGCTTGCAGCGGTTTACTTTCTACGTTCGATCGGCGCGCCGATGATCGCATTGGCTGAAATTTCTCTCCTGGTCGAGGCGATTGTGCTGTTTTTCCTGCTTTCGCGCAAAACCCACGAGCCGTTGCGGGTTGGCAGGCCGCTGGTGCTCAGCTTTTTGGCTTCTGCGGTCGGGGGCACTCTGACCTATTTCATCGCTGTCTACCTGCCCGGCGGGGCCATCTCGACTGCCCTGATCGGAATTGCAGCCGGCGGCCTGGCTGCGCTGGCAATTGTCTGGTCTGAAGTCAAGTTACTCTTCAGGTTGTAGGAATTTTGAATCGGGTATAATATTCGACTTGCACAGCCTTGTGTGCGCAATACGACAAATTGAAAGCTCAAAAAAATGACGAATCTATCTGATACACAACCGACTGCTATTCGAAAACGAAGCCGTTTTGGCTTTCTGATTGGTCTTGCCATTCTCACCGCTGCCTTGCTGTTTGGCAGCCTGGGTGGCTATGGATGGGGTGTTAATGACCGTGTCTCCGCCGCCCAGGCTACCCGGTCGCAGGCGTTTGGGGAACAATTTGAGATGGCGCAGCAAGATTTCGCTGCGCGCCGACTCGATATCGCCCGCCAGCGCTTAGAATATGTGCTCCAACATGATTCCGGCTACCCCGGCGCTGCCGATTTGCTGGCCCAGGTTCTGGTGCAAATGGCGATCACGCCCTCCCCAACCATGACTCCCAGCCCGACCATCACTCCAACCCCTGACCTGCGTGAACAGGAAGCAATTTTTGCCCAGATCAAGGCCCAGATGGCTGCCTCTGACTGGGATGGGGCCATCGCCACCCTGGATGCGTTGCGGAAGAAAGACTCCACCTATCGCACGGCCCAGTTGGATGGCATGTATTTCATGGCCCTGCGTAACCGAGGCGCGGCCAAAATCCTTGGCCAGGGATCTTATGCCAGCCTGCCCAACCTGGAAGGCGGCATTTACGACCTGACATTGGCCGAACGCTTCGGCCCGCTCGATGGCCAGGCCGCTGGTTATCGCAATTTTGCCCGCATGTATATTCAGGGCGCGTCATATTGGGAACTGGACTGGCTCCAGGCGGTCAATTATTTCGGCGAAGTGTCTCGTTTTACGCCCAACCTGCGCGATGGCTCGAACATGACCGCCACCGAGCGTTACCGTATTGCTCTCTTGAATTATGGCGATACTCTCAACGCCAACGAGCGTCTCAAAGATCGCTGCCCGGCGATTGACCAGTGGAACATTGCTGCTGCCATCGTCCAACTTGATGCAGAATATTCTGCTAAATACAACCAACTTTTTGTGGAATGTTACCCACCCACAGCTACGCCAGAGCCATTTACGCCAACGCCGGAGTTTATTCCGACCGCGGAAACTCCCACCCTTGAACCAACTCCTTAGCGTTTTCTGACCCGCCAAAACTGCTCCATCATCTGCTTGGGGCAGTTTTTTCAAACTTAGCCGATCATGTCTCTCTACCTTCACGATATTCCTCTCTCGCAGGCCAAACAAGCTTTTCGTGACGCTCTGCAACAAGCCGGGCTGTGGCAACTGTTGGGTAAGGAATCCATTCCTCTTGATGAAAATGCAATGGGACGGGTGCTGGCTGAAGCCATCTGGGCCTTGCGTTCATCGCCGCATTACCACGCCGCCGCCATGGACGGGTTTGCCGTCCGCGCTGAAGAGACCCGCGGAGCGCAGCCCTCGGCTCCGATCACGCTTGAGCTGCCAGAAGCCGCCCAATACGTTGATACCGGCGACCCGCTGCCAGATTGGGCCAACGCCGTTATCCCGATTGAAAACATTGAATCGCTGACCCGGGACGGGCAAATTGCGCTGGATGTCCGCCGCCCGGACCTGATCCGCATTCGGGCGGCTACCGTGCCCTGGCATCATGTCCGCCCGTTGGGGGAGGACATCGTCGCCACCCAGCTCGTGCTTCCGGCTGGACACGTTCTCAGACCCTATGACCTGGGTGCGATAGCCGCCTCCGGACACGAGTCTGTTTCAGTGGCGCGCCCGCCGCGAGTGGCGATTTTACCGACCGGGACCGAACTCGTTCCGATTGGGGTGGAACTCAAACGCGGGGATATTCTCGAATATAACTCGCTCGTTCTGGCGGCCCAGGTCAAGGCCATGGGCGCACAGCCGACTCGCTTTCCAATCACCTCAGATGATTTTGATGCCATTTGTGCCCGCGTGGAAGAAGCCGCTCAAACCCACGACCTGGTCTTGCTCAATGCGGGTTCTTCCGCCGGGGCAGAAGATTTCTCCTCGCGCGTGGTTGAAAAACTGGGGACGCTGCTCGTGCATGGTGTGGCTGTCAGGCCGGGGCACCCGGTGATTTTAGGGTTAATTGACAAAAGACGAAAGACAAATGACGGAAAAACGAATGATGATTCTGGTTCGGCCCTCGGTCCTTCTCCCTTCGTCCCGATCATCGGCGTTCCCGGCTACCCGGTCTCTGCCGCGCTGACAGTTGATATTTTTGCCGAGGAAGTCATCGCGCACTGGCTCGGTCGTCGTCCCGCTGAATTGCCTGTTGAAACGGTAACCCTGACCCGCAAAGTTACTTCCCCGCCTGGCGATGATGATTTTATGCGGGTAGCCATTGGGCGCGTTGGCGACAAGGTGCTGGCTGCGCCGATTGCGCGCGGGGCCGGGGTTATCACCTCGCTGGTGCGCGCCGATGGCCTGGTGTTGATCCCTGCCGGGGTGCAGGGAGTCGAGGCGGGTGAGCCTGTCCAGGCGCGCCTGTACCGCTCGAAACAGGAGATCGACCGTACCATTTTTTGCATCGGTTCGCATGATGTCATTCTTGACCTGATGGCCCAATTCCTGTCTGACCACGAGCGCCGATTGGTGTCAGCCAACGTTGGCTCGCAGGGCGGGCTGGTGGCGCTCAGGCGTGGCGAGGCCCATTTGGCCGGTTCACACCTGCTTGACCCGGAAACCGGTGAATACAACCTGCGCTACATCCGTCAATATTTGCCCGATGTACCCGTAAGGTTGGTGGGACTGGTCAAGCGTGAGCAGGGGCTGATCGTGCGGCGAGGCAACCCGAAGGGAGTCCGCTCCTTGCAGGACCTGGCCCGATCCGAGGTCGCCTTTATTAATCGGCAGCGTGGCGCGGGCACAAGAGTCCTTCTCGATTACCATCTCCAAAAATTGGGAGTAGACCCTGCAACCGTACATGGCTACGCGGACGAGGAGTATACCCATCTGGGTGTGGCGGCGGCGGTGGCCAGTGGCCGCGCCGATTGCGGGCTGGGCATCCCTGCGGCAGCCCTGGCGTTGGAGTTGGATTTTGTCCCGCTTTATCATGAGCGTTATGATTTGGTCATTCCACAGGTGCATGCCAGGAGCGATTTGCTTGCGCCGCTGTTTGATTTGTTAAAATTGCAAGCATTTCAGAATGCTGTTCGCGCCTTGCCGGGGTATGATACCAGTATTATGGGCAAGGTTTTCCTGGAGGGTGAGGAATGAAAAACGTACTGGTCATTGATGATTCTCGCGCCACCGCCGATACCCTGGTGCGCATTCTGAAAGCGCTTGGTTACCCCGCGCGCGCGGCGTATGGTTCCAGCGCTGGTATATCAATCTTGCGTGAGGAGACTCCTGACCTGGTTTTTCTCGATATTAACATGCCGGGGGTTAGCGGATTTGAGATCCTAAAGTTTATTAGCCGTGAGCCGCGCCTGGCGGGCTTGCCGGTTTTTATTGTTTCATCAGAAGACCAGCCCGAAACGCGCGAGCAGGCTTTGCGCCAGGGAGCGCGCGGCTTTCTGCTCAAACCGGTGACGGTTGAAGCCCTGGACGAGGCCTTGCAAAAACTACCCTGAGTAATTGATGCATATTTCAGCGGAATTAAATCTTTTGAATGTGGTTTTTCCCTGCCCAAAAGGTGGGAAGGGCCATTTTTTATTCGAATAATCAACTCATTTTTTCACGCTTGGAATGTGGAACCTCCAAACGTTTCACGGGTATAATTCATTTATGTTTCACCTGACGACCATTGAACCGATAGATTACCTGGTGGTTGGTCACCTGACCATCGATCATACACCCGCCGGGCCGACATTGGGCGGCACAGCGGCTTATTCTGCGCTGACGGCCCGGGCCTTGGGTTTGCGCGTTGGCGTGGTGACGGCCTGGGCTGGTGAGATTCCGCTCGACGATTTGGGCGAGATCTCGGTGGTGGCCGCCCAAACAGAACGATCTACCCGCTTCGAGAATGTTTATTCGAACGGAACCAGGCAGCAGTATGTCCGCCAGTCCGCCCCAAAAATTGATCTTTCGCTGGTGCCTGAGCTTTGGCGCACAGCGAAAATCATCCACCTTGGGCCGGTGGCGCAGGAGGTCGATGCGAATTTGCCCGCTGATTTTCACCCGGCGCTGCTGGGGTTGACCCCTCAGGGTTGGATGCGTTCCTGGGACGAGGCTGGCGAAGTGACCCCTTGTGCCTGGACTGCGCCCGATGCAGCCATGCAGGCAGCAGGCGCAACGATTTTCAGCATCGAAGATGTTGCTCACAATGAAGAACAAATCGAGTGGCTGGCGCACCAGAGCCGCCTGGTGGTGGTTACGGAAGGCGCCGCCGGTTGCCGTTTGTTTTGGAATGGGGATAGCCGTCGCTTTCGCGCCCCAGTGGTGGAAGAAGTCGACGCAACCGGCGCTGGGGATATTTTTGCGACAGCCTTTTTTGTGCGTCTGCTCAATACGCGCGACCCCTGGGAAGCTGCGCGTTTCGCAGTTAGCCTGGCGGCTCTTTCAGTCACGCGCAGCGCCCTGAAGGCTGTGCCCACTCAATCTGAAATTAATACCTGCCTGATGGAGGTTTTGCACTGATGACGAAAATTTATACCCTGGTTAACCAGAAGGGCGGGGTCGGAAAAACAACGACAGCCATCAACCTGGGTGCTTACCTGGCGCAACTGGGCCAGAAAGTATTAATTGTAGACCTGGATGCCCAGGCCAACGCTACCTCCTGTCTGGGTGTCGATAAACACTCAGTTGGGGGTGGCACTTATGAAGCCCTGCTGGGCATCTCTGCGGCTGGCGGGCATGTTTTAACCAATGCGGACTTAAAAATTTCGATTTTGCCCTCATCGCCATCCCTGGCAGGTGCAGAAGTGGAACTCGTCTCCCAGCCCCAGCGCGAGTTTCGCCTGCGCATGGCCTTGCAGCCTTTGGTCGCTCATTACGATTACATCCTGATCGACTGCCCACCTTCTCTCAGTTTGTTGACTGTCAACGGGCTGATGGCGGCGAAGGACGGGGTGATTATCCCTGTGCAGTGTGAATACCTGGCGCTGGAGGGGCTGGGTCAATTGGTGCAGACCTTGCAACGCATCCGGGCTTCGCTTTTCCCTGAAATGAAGATTCGTGGACTGGTGATGACCATGTTCGAGGGCCGCACTCACCTGGCCAACGATGTGGTCGATGAAGTACGCAAGCATTTTCCCGGCCAGGTGTTCGGGGCAATTGTTCCGCGTTCCATCCGTCTGGCAGAAGCGCCTTCGTATGGATTGCCAATTGCTGTTTATGCTCCTTCTTCTACCGGCGCGCAGGCCTACCGCGCCCTGGCGCAGGAAATTTTACAGGCAGATGGCCTTGCCGAAGTGGCAGGATAAAGGTGGAGGATAATTATGCCCGTTAAAACAGGACTTGGCCGCGGCCTGGATGCTCTGATTCCGTCGAACACTTTTCAGCCTGAAACAACATCGGGGTTGCCTGGTCAGGTTTTTAGCGGTGTTATGCAGGTATCTGTCGAACAGGTCAAACCCAACCCGCGCCAGCCGCGCACGCATTTCGACTCGTCAGCGTTGGCTGATTTGGCGGCTTCGATCAGGGAACATGGTGTTATCCAACCCTTGATCGTCAGCCGGAATGAATCCGGTACGGGGTATACCCTGATCGCCGGGGAGCGGCGCTTGCAAGCCTCCAAACTTGCAGGTTTGACCGAAGTGCCGGTGATCGTGCGCCAGACCACCGACCAGGAAAAGCTGGAACTGGCCCTGATTGAAAACATTCAGCGCGCCGACTTGAATCCGCTTGAAGAAGCCAATGCTTATCAGCAGCTTTCAGATGAATTTCATCTTTCGCACGAAGAGATTGCCCAACGGGTAGGCAAAAGCCGCGTGGCGGTGACAAATACCCTGCGTCTGCTCAAGCTTTCGGCCCCAATTCAGCAGGCCCTGGTTGACGGTCGCATTACCGAGGGACATGCGCGCGCTTTGCTGGCGCTCACCACGCCGCAATCCCAATCTGCGGCCCTGCAAACGGTTATTAACCAATCGCTCACCGTGCGCCAGACTGAGGAGCTTGTTCGCAAACTGGGCGGTGAAAAACCGGCCAGTTTGCCAAAACCCGGCCCTGCACCCGATGTTCTGGCCCTGGAAGAGCGATTGCGCACGACACTTGGCACTGAAATCAGCCTGAAAACCGGCAAAAACGGAAAAAGCGCCCTGACCCTGTACTTTTATTCTGAAGAAGAACTCAATGCATTATTGGAACGTTTGCTGGATGAAAAATAAATAACATATTCAATATGAAAATTCTTTTCAATGCCCGGATTCACACCTTAGACCAGATTCGTGCGCAGGCATCGGTTCTGGTGATCGATCGTGATCGTGTTGCGGCGATTGGCGGCCCGGAACTATTTGACTCCTTCAGCGCCCGCGCCAGTCTTGAAGACATGGGCGGGCGCGTCATTTTGCCTGGACTGACCGATGCCCACATCCACCTGATGAATTACGGTCTCAGTTTGCAAAAAGTGGACGTGGAAACGCCTACCAAGGCAGAATGCCTGCGCCGGGTTGCCGGGCGCGCTCAAGCGGCCTCCCCTGATGCCTGGATTTTGGGACATGGCTGGCAGCAAAACGACTGGGGTGGAGAATTTGGCAGCGCCAACGATCTCGACCAGGCCGCACCGCGCAATCCCGTTTACCTGACCGCCAAGTCACTCCATGCCGGTTGGGCCAATTCTGCGGCCTTGAAACTGGCCGGAATCACTGTTAACATCCCAGACCCTGAAAATGGAAAAATCCTGCGTGATGCCGCCGGACAGCCGACTGGCATCCTGCTCGAATCGGCCATGTCGTTGATCGAATCGTCGATGCCCCAGCCCACGCTGGCTGACGCCGCGGACGCCATCCGCGCTGCTCTACCGCGCCTGCATCGCATGGGCCTGACAGGCGCGCATGATTTCGATTATCGCGCCGCTTTTATGGCTTTGCAAGACCTGCGCGCCAGCGGCGACTTGCGCCTGCGTGTGGTTAAGTCTGTGCCGCCAGACCTGCTCGAGCATGCTCATGCTCTGGGTTTGCGTTCTGGTTTTGGTGATGACATTCTGCGCATTGGTTCCTACAAAACTTTTATGGATGGCGCGCTTGGCCCACGCACTGCCGCCATGTTCCAGCCCTATTTGAATGAGCCGGAAAATCGTGGTATCCTGAATCTTGATGGTGAAGAACTTTTTGAAATGGGTTGTAAAGCCGCCGATTCTGGGCTGAGTATGGCCGTTCACGCCATTGGAGACCGGGCAGTGCATGAGGTTTTGGACGCTTTCGAGCAATTGCGCGCCTACGAGCGCGAACACCAACTTCCCAGACTGCGACACCGTATC
>JAKLPV010000212.1 GCA_022013685.1 Anaerolineae bacterium | reverse complement strand
GTTTATAGTCGCCTAAGTGTTTCCGAAAGATTTCAGCCACAGTATGTTGCGGCTTGGGACTGTCGGCCATCGTTATTCCATGCTATGCAAGCACTTTATGTTTTGACTAATGAGATAATAGAACAAATGTTCGTTCAACTACTGCTTTACCCGCCATTTTGCCGGTAAATGGCTTATGGACAGTATTTTGACCGCCTAAAATCCGAAATTAATGTAGGCATTAGGCCGCAATAGGTTAAAATTGAATAAATAATTGTGTATATTTTAGCACAAGCGCTGGAGGAAATCAGATGCAAGAGCAGCCTGTCGCCCCTCAAAAAAGCAAAAAGTTACTCGAACAAGTCAGTGATGCATTGCGCGCAAAGCACTATTCCTACCGCACTGAACAGGCTTATATCGACTGGATACGGCGTTATATTCTCTTTCACAAGAAACGCCATCCGAATGAAATGGGGGAAAACGAGATCAGTACTTTCATCGTTTATCTCGCCACCGAACGAAAAGTTGCCACATCCACCCAAAACCAGGCATTAAGCGCAATATTATTTCTTTATCGTGTTGTTTTGGAGAAAGATATTAGCCTGCCGAAAACCATCATCCATCCATCACGCCCCAAACGCCTGCCAACCGTTCTCACCCATCAAGAGGCAATGGCGGTCATTAATAATATGCAGGGGAAAATGCGCCTAATGGCAAAAATCCTTTATGGTAGCGGCCTGCGCCTTACAGAATGCCTGCGCTTGCGTGTCAAAGACCTTGATTTTGAAAGGCACCAGATAATCGTTCGCAGTGGCAAAGGAGATGATGACCGCGTCACCATTCTCCCCGATTCGGTGGTTGGCGAACTAAAAATAATCTTACAAGACGTAAAAGCGCTTCATGAAAAAGATCTGATAGAAGGCTATGGCGAAAGTGCCTTGCCCAACGCCTTGAATGTTAAATATCCCAACGCTGGACGAGAATGGATTTGGCAGTACGTCTTTCCGGCTTCTCAACGTTCCATTGATCCACTATCCGGGGTTGTTCGCCGTCATCATTTGGATGAGACCGTTCTGCAAAAGGCCGTTCGTCAGGCCGCTCAACTGATAAAAATTGACAAACCGGTCTCCCCTCACACCTTTCGCCACAGTTTTGCCACCCACCTGCTCCAAAACGGTTACGACATTCGTACCGTCCAGGAACTGCTTGGCCATAAGGATGTCAAAACCACCATGATCTATACCCACGTTTTGCAACGCGGTGGCCTGGCCGTCCGCTCTCCCTTGGACGATTAGTATTCCACATATGCACCAGCCTTTCTTGCCGCTCCAGGAATACCGCGCCCCTTATCAGGCGCAAGAATCTTTATCAGTCATCGATGCATACTTTTCGTGAAAACCAGAGTTTTCTAATAGCCAAAAACTCGTTTCAAAATCGTTTGACAACCCCTGTCACCTATGTATAATCAATCCTACAACCGAATAGCGCCACCTAGTTTAACCCCTACTTCCATCGTCCCCTGTTCGCTGTCCGGCGAACAACCTGCCACACCCTCGTGACAGACTGAACGGTCCGCTGATAACGCGGGCAGAGATTTTTTCCTACTGGATAAGAATCTCTGCCCGCGTTTTTTATTTTAATTCCCAACAAGGAGGATCACCATGCTAAACGAAGTACAAATTGAAGGAATCATTGCCAAAGAACCTTGGAAGTACGATCGCGACCTGTTCTTTCGGGTCGCCTCCTACCGCGATGCAGACATGCCCGCCAAACCGGATATAACGCCTGGCCGGGACGAACCGGATTACATCAATGTGCGTGTGCCTGGCGGCGCAACATCCCTTATGACCGCTACTAGGGGCGACCGGGTGCGCGTACATGGCTTCCTGCAAAGCCGTGACTTCAAAGAATCGCTTACCGAGTTCCTGGGCAAAGCCCGCAAAAACGGCGAAGCCCCGGACTTCGAGGATGCTGACAAAATCAAGATTGATCGCGGCATCCTCGAAGTGGTAGCTCTGCGTGTGGTACGCATGGAGATTCCGCCCCGGCGCAGCAAATCAGCTGGCGAACCCGCCATCAAGTAAACATAAAACCGAACAAACCACAAGCACAGCAAGACCACTTCAAAGCAAGACCCATTCTGAAAACAACGAGAAGCACAAGGAGAAATCAGCCTTTCAAAAGACTGGCCCTTTGCTTCTCGTTTTCGTTTTACCGGCAGCACCTTAACATACAGCACCTTTTCAGTAGCGCGTCGTCCGTCAGAAACCAGGCGGGCGCGGTGGCCGGTGTCCGCCTGGTCGGGCATATCGAGAGAAGCGCCGAGAAAGTCGTCGCCTGGAAAGTCTCATACCAACACAAGCACACACAGAACAACAAATCCGCCCCGGCTAGTTTTCTAACCGGGGTCAATTTGCTGTTCTGCTCTTATCGAGAGAACTGTCAGAACCTACGTCTGAAAGCACCACCCCGATCGATCAAATTTTCCTAAATCACTCACAAGGAGGTCAGCCTATGGACACTGGCAAGCAGAACGAACGCTTTGAACGCGCCCGCGCCGCTCTCGCCAACGGAGAATACAAAATTACTCCGCTCGAAGATGGCGTCTGGAGCATCATCAACGGCGACAACACGCCCTACCGAGTTACTCACCAAACCTGCGAGTGCAAAGACTTTGAGCACAACGCAAAACACGGCGTTATGTGCAAGCACATCTGCGCCATCCACATTCTTTTTCCGCAAACTCAAGGAGGTCAATCCAAAATGAACGATACCACCCCCAACCCGATCACCGGCTGGACGCGCCTATACCATCCATCCGGCGCACAAGTTACCCTGCCGATTGTCTACGCCGCCGCCAGCAATATGTTCGGCCAGGTGGATGCCTACCTCGGCGCTGGCTTCCAGGTCAATGCTCCCAGCCTCGAAGAAGGTGAACAGAAACAGGAAGTTGTTTCGGTCTCGCGCCGCGAAAGCAAAGACTCCACCCCGATTGTCGCCTTCTACCTGGCGCACCCGAAAACTGTCAAGAAATTCCTGCACAGTTACCTGAACAATCAGGAGGATGTGCAGGCCTTCGAGACAGCTACCGGCCTGAAACTGGACTCCATCCCACTCTGGCCCGCTGAGCGCGACATTGACAAGGATCACAAGGATGCTGGAACATACATCGTCCCACTGCCGCGACCGATCAACCTGGTCTGGGAAGTCAATCCCAAGTGGCAGACCTGGAGCACAGAAGGCGGTAAATCCACCGGTGCCATCGAGCCGCACAAACGCATTTTGGTGCGCTACGATGCAACCGGCGTGAAGCCTGTCACCGCCCCGTTGTCGACCCCCGTCACATCTGGCGATCCGAAACCTGCCGCCGGTGCACTTGTCCGCAAGTACCAGGACAACACATCCTGCAAGGATGATCCCGCTGAGCGCGTGGCTTTCGATGCTTATACCAAAGCGAATAACAACTCGCCAGCATCCCTGGAAGCCTTGCGCGCCTGGTATCGCGTTGCAGGCAGCAAATAATCTGCCTCGTAGTCCAGGGTGATTGCTCACCCTGGACCGCAAAATCACATTCTCTCACCATTCAAGGAGGTAACACGATGTCATCTTACATGAGCAACCAAATCATCGTCGGTAATCTTGGGCGCAACCCTGAAATGCGCTATACGCCTGAAGGTCAGCCCGTCACCGATTTCTCGGTGGCCGTAAATCGTCAGTACACCAACAAAGCGGGCGAGACCATCAAGGATGTTGTTTGGTTCCGGGTTTCGTCCTGGGGCAAACAGGCCGAGGTTGTCAACCAGTACCTGAAGAAAGGCTCGAAAGTCCTGGTCGAAGGCCGTCTGGTTTACGATCCTGCGACTGGCGGGCCGCGCATCTGGACCAACCAGTCCGGTGACCCGCAGGCCAGCTTCGAACTGGTTTCTCAGGTCGTCCGCTTCCTGGACAGCAAAGGCAACGGCGGCGAGAGCAACATTCCCGCCAGCGCTCCCCCTGCTGCCCCCGAAGAAGATATTCCCTTCTAGGTAACTGGAAAGACTTCCAGTACAAGCAACACCACAAGAGCCTGGCCTGACAGCCGGGCTCTTTTTTTACTCTTATTCAAACGATCACAAGGAGGTTATCCCACATGACTAAGAAAGCCGAATCGTCCGACACCATGATCCTGACCGAGACCATCAAGGCCGCCCTGGGCATCGTCTCGAAAGCCCTGGGCAAATCCACCCTGCCGGTCCTAACCACGATCCAGATGCGGGCCGAAGGAGAAACGCTTACCCTGACCGCAACCGATCTGGAAACGGCCATCAGCGTTGCAGTGCCTGCCATCGTGACGAAAGTCTGGGCGGCCTGCGCTCCCGGCACAACCCTGACCGACCTGGCCTCCGCCGCGCCTGGCGCACAGATTGACCTGACCTGGGAAGACGATAGCGCCACCCTGCGCTTTGCATCGCAGGGAACGAAGGCCAAACTCAAGAGCCTTGCCGCCGATGAATTCCCCAACACAGCCGCGCCTGACTCCAAGCTGATGGGTACGATCCCGGCCAGTGAACTGCGCTCCGCGCTCAAGCGAGTTGCAATCGCTGCATCCACCGATGAGTCCCGGCCTGCCCTGTGCGCTGTGCAACTGGCACTGGTCAACGAAAAGGTTTGCCTGACCGCTGCGGATGGTTTCCGCTTGGCAAGCTACCACCTCGATCACGAGTTGGTTTTCCACGCCAAAACCAGCCTGCTCATCCCACGCAGCGCCGTCATGAAACTCGCGGCGATCCTGCCAGGCGATGATTCTCGGGTAACCATCTCTGTGGACGAAGACCGCGCCATCCTGATGGCCTGGGGGAATGTTTCCTTCCGGGCACAGCTTCTGGATTTCAACTTTCCGGATTGGCAAGTCATCTTCCCCAAGGATTTCAAGCACAGCCTGACGCTGAATGGCAAGGATTTTCAGGGTGCGGTTCGCCGCGCCGAAATCTTCGCGCGCGAAGGGCAAAGCGTCTTGAAGTTTAACCACGCCGAAAACGGCGTGAAGGTTTACGGGGAATCCGCCGAGACCGGCCAGGGCGAAACGATCCTGACCAGTGATGCCGAAATGCCGTTTTTGGTGGGCAGCAATGTCATCTTTGTCAAGCAAGGATTGGAAGCGATCGGAGCCGACCAGGTGCGTATGCGCCTGAATGAGCCCAATACCCCGATCCTGTTCACCAACGGCACAGACAAATACCGCTACGTTGTCATGCCGGTTGTGATCAGCGACCCGGTTGAAGTTGCCAAAGCCGCCGAAGTCGCAAAAGCTTCAGAAGAGGCTGCTGCGGCGTAGCACACCCGAACCGATCAATAGAAGTCTGACTTTTGACAGTCAGGCTTCTATTGCAACACAAGGAGGTCACATGCTGATTACAACTACCACAAAGTCTGCGCCGGCCACGGCAAAGCCCACTGCCGATACATCCCTGGCAGACTTGCGCCAAATCAAGCGCGACTGGATCGCTGCCGCCCGCGACCTGGACTACCCGGCAACTTGCTGGAATGTTCTCCGCAATCTCGGACAGCGCGAGAAATTCGGTGTTTTGCGCGAAGCCTGGCTCTGGCAGGCGGGCAACATCGCCCTGATCGGCAACGAAAGCACAACCACCTACAGCCCTGCTCACCGGGCTTACATCGTTCGCCGCGTTGTTGCCGCCTACGTTCTTCCCGAGGAACTTGACCCTCGCTGGCAAAATCCGGTCGAAAAGGCGCTGTTCAACGGCGACCGGGTCATGCACTGGGGTTGGCTTATTGCCGATACCAGCGAAGGCCAGATCATCGAAGAAGACGAAGGCGAGAAAAAAGACTCGCTCATCTTCGTTCCCGGCCAATGGATGAACGCGATCCTGGGCGTCCAGCATCAGGCCGAGCAGAAAGCCCAGGCTGAATACCTGGCCGGCATCGAGCGCCAACGCCAGCAACTCCTGAGCGAGTTGCTGGTTGGCAAGGCGGTCTAATGATCGCTGCCTTCATCCATTCCCTGTTATTCCCCACACCAGTCAAACTCCTGACGACCAGCTTTCTGGTTGATGAGCAAAACACAGTTCCCTTGCGCGGCCCCGAAACTGAAAGTGAGTGCGCCGAAGAATGGCGCGAACTCATGGCAAAGCAAGCCCGCGAAGAATCCGAACTCCTGGCCGAACGGCTGGAGCTGTAACCACAAGGAGGCCCACATGCACAAAGTTAATCCTGGTCAAAAAGTCCGTATCCTAACCATTCAGGTCGCCGTCCCGGCTGATGCTGATCCCAGCACGATCGCCGATGAAATGAGCGAAATGCTCAGCGGCGCAACTGCTGATGAAAACAGCAGCATCCTGGACTGGCAATATCTGGACGGCCCAGAGAGCGGAACGATTGTCACCGCGTCCGTCGATCCCGAGGAAGGCGAAATCTTCTACGAGTCGCCTCTGCCGCAACCGTACCCCACATCCTTCGCAGTAACAGCGTTTGGCACATCGCCGCTATTGATCCAACTCCAGCGGCTGAATGTTGTACTGACCGCGAGCCAGGTCATCGCGCTCTCGCTCAACCTGATGGAAACGCTTGAAAAATGCGGACAGCATGATGACCTGCCGAATCGCGTCATCCTGACCCTGAACGGCGCCTATGCCGAAATCGACATCCAGCAAGCCCTGGATGCCGGCATCGCCGTGCGCGCCGCCTAACCACAAGGAGGCTTCATGTCACTCAACTGGGATATCCGCAATTGCACTCCGCCACAGATCCAGGAAGGCGAGCAAAACAAGCACTATGTTGTCTGCCTGTTATGCCTGCTCGCCGGAGTTGGCGAGATCACCGCAGAAAACAAGATCGAGGTCTTTGAACGTATCCATGCCATCGAAGAAATTCAAGGCGCATCGCTCATCACGCCAGACGGAGATGCTTACCTGACCCAGACAGACATCGAGCGCTGGGCCGGGATGAAACTCAATGTGGTCTCGATGGGCAAACGCGAGTTCAAAGCCTGGCTGCAGCGCATGCAAAGTAAGCGCAAAGAGCCAACAAGACAATTCACGAGGAGGCCGCATGAAAAATAATCAAAACATCAACAACCCACCGAAACCCAAATCCAGGTTCGGCAATGTAAAGATCAACCGGATCACCATAACCGCTGTTCTCCTGGCTTTTGGCTGGCTGATGTTTGAAGTTTTCAACTTCGCATCGACCGAATTTGCGCTCAACGACGCGCTCGGTAATCTGGAGTTTGGCGGCATCCGCTGGGCAACCATTCTCGCGCTGGCCTTCTGCGTGATTGATTTTGCTGGCATCGCCCGCATCTTCACGCCAGAACAGGGTCGGAACGAACCCGCCGAAGTCTGGTATCTGTTTGGAGCCTGGCTGCTGGCCGCCGCCATGAACGCCACACTAACCTGGTGGGCTGTATCTGTGGCAATCAGCAAGCACCCGCCCGAAGCCGCATCTGTGGTTGGCAGCGGGATCACGCAGGTGGTCCCGGTTTTTGTGGCCATCATGGTTTGGATCGTTCGCATCCTGATCATCGGTACGTTTGCGATGGTGGGCGAGCATTTCTTCACCGCTGAGCCTGGCCCGTACCATGTAAGAATCCATCGACTGGGCCAGCCGCCAACCCTGGGCGACAACAACAGGCAGATACCCGGGTACTCCCCGGCATACCGTTTGCCAGGTGAAAGCCGTCCTCCGGCGCCAGCACAGCAAGAAAAGCGGAACAACCCGCCGCCACGGCCTGCGTACCGGCCAGTCCAGGAAAACAGCAGCCTGCCACCTGGCGCGCTGGGCGACCCGGACGAGTTCGACGAAGGCTAGGCCTAAGTTACGAGGTCCACCACAACCAATCAGAACCTCAAATCCGCCCCGGTCATGTGCATGACCGGGGTCAATTTGCTGTTCTGCCTCTGCGCTGAACTGTCAAACCCTACGCTTGAAAGCACTATCCCGCTTAATTCACATTACCCATATATCAACCCACAAGGAGGCCACATGCCACAACAAAGTATGCCCGCAGCCGTCCCCGTGCTGCCCGACCCAACACGAGAGTACACCGTCCTACCGACCAAGCATGACGATCAGGGCAACCTGGTACGCAGCTATCCCGGCGATCCCGCCGCGATTGGCTGGACGGTTTTTGATCACAACAGCAAAGGCTACCTGTACCTCGGTGATCCAATCTACGAGACCGAGCGCGAGGCTATGCAATTTCTGAAGGAATGGCGCGGCGTAACCATCCGCCTGAACTGGAATCCATGCGAACCAAGAGGAAGGGTGGCATGAACACTGGCCGTCTTTATCGCCTGGAATGGGGCAGCCCGTATACCAGTCCGCCAGATGACGCGCCGCGCATCCTGGCAGAGATCTTTGTGCCGGGCAACCCTACCCAACCGCCTGGCGAACTAATGGCAGTCCCGCACTCGCTGGGAGGTGGCTACAGCCTGACATGCCGGCATATCTCACCGCCAGGCAAACAACTTCCGCCCGAAACCCTGGCGCGCGTTCGCCAAAAGCGGCTGGCCCGACGCGTATACGCCAAAACGCCAATGTTCGCCGAGCAATTTATTGCCGCCGAACAAGCCCGCAAGCCGGACTACTATGCCGGCATCACCGACCCGGACATCGAAGATCGCAAACAGGCTGCCCTGCAACGCGAAAAGGAAGAATGGCTCGATCTCTGCTTACGGCCCAACCGCCTGGTCGTTTACGGGCAGGAGCCGGAAGCCTGCCGCCGCAAGTCCGCCCAACTGCGGGCTGAAATGCAAGAGATTCGCGCGCGTTTCCCGGCAAAGACCCAGCCATGAGCGAACAGATTACAAAGACAACTGAAATCCTCGTCCCTTACTCGCTCCTGGAGCGCGCACTTGAACACTACTCCGCGGCGCATTTGAATATGCACGATTTCAAGCGCTCCTCCGGCAAAATATTCACATGGAACGCAAAAACCTGGACCTGCACAGGCGGAATTGGCCAGGGCCAGAAACACTTGCAAGCTTCCATCCGCGAAGTCGTTCCCCAAGGCCGCTACACTGGCCCACCGCATGACAGCCAAAAGCGCGGCCCGGATTTTTACCTGGGTGGCGAGTTCAAATGTAAAGAGCAGGTTTGGGTGATGACGGGCAACGAAGTCACTCTGAAACCTGACGGCAGCTTAACGCCGAAAGCCGAACAACTCAACCTTTTTCCATAAAGATATAACACCAACCAGGAACGTCAAATCCGCCCCGATCATGTGTATGACCGGGGTCAATTTGCTGTTCTGCCACTGCGCTGAACCGTCAAACCCTACGACTGAAAGCACCACCCCGATGGATCAAATTTCCCTTTCTCTCACCCACAAGGAGGTATCCCATGAGCAAAAACCGCACAACCCAAATCATTGCCGCCCTGGAAGCCAGCATCCAGGCACTCAGCATCACCGGAGTAAACCAGGAAACCATTGACGCCAACCTACAAGCCCTGATTACGGCTCGCAACATCGCCAAGCAGGAAATGGTCGAGGAAATTCTTGGCGGGCTGTTTCAACTGGAATACGATCGCGACCACATCCTGTACCGCATCACCGTCGAAGACTTTGCTGACCTGTTGGCGGATCGCCTCGTTCAAAAAGGCGGACTCGTTGCGGACCTGACGCCCGGAGAACTGGAAAACCTGGTTGATCTGGCTGGCGAATACCTGAACGGCGAAGGCATGCCCTGGGTGGATGTGATCAACATCGCCCTGACCGAAGCCTGGCCGGAACGACTGAAAGGTTCAATTCAATGAAAACTGCAACCCAAAGCAAGCACTCCCGAGGAGACAGGAATACCACCATCTCACTCACGGAGGTAAAAGTCGATTTGAACAAAGTTCTGCAAGACGCAATTGTTGTTGTGAACCAGTACGGGTACACGGTGGACTTCGGCCCAACCGTCAAGCCGCGCCTGCACTCGGTCGGCAAAGATAAACACTGCTCCTGCAAGAGTGCGGACTGCCCGGCAGTTTCTGCGGTCGCGGACTATCTGCGCAAAGGCGGAGAGCGCGCCCCTGAGCCGCCAACCGGATTTCTGGTGGCTGCCCCTGAAACCTGCCCGATCTGCAACTCATCTGCCTACTTCGACCCGAAAATGTCGAGCAAATATCGCGGTGCTGGCTGGGGCTGCTCGAAGACAGGCACAAGACACTATTTTGCCTGGCGCACCGAACTGGCCCGGACAGACCTGGCCGCCAATCCCTGGCGTTTCCCGCCGGTGGTTGTGCGCGAGGGCATGCAGCTCAACGCCTGGGACGGCATCCTCGAAAACGATGTTGTCTTGTACCCCGGTGTGCTACGCGCTGACCTGGTCACAGAAGGCCCGATCGGCTACCTGGAATAACAACCACCCACCACTTCATTCCCTTACAGGGGACAGCCATTCCCCTGACCAGGGTGAAATGTCTGTCCCCTGTTCGCATTTACAAGGAGGCAGATAAACTCATGGCCACACAACCAACCCTTCCCACCTACGAACTCCCACAAGTAAAACGATTGCCCGTTTCAGAAAAGCCTGCTACCCGCGCGATGGCCGATGTTGCCCACTGCTCGAATGCCGAACTGCTAGCCGTCCTGATTGGCGGCAACCTGCAAATCGAAGCCGCTGGCGACCTATTGACCCGCTTCGGCTCGCTGCAATCCATCCATCACGCCCATCCTTTCGAGATGAGCGTCAACGGTGTAGGCGACGCCACCGCAACGCGCATCAAGGCCGCCCTGGAACTTGGCAAGCGCATGACGATGGAGAAACCGGAACGTCCGGTGATCAACTCCCCGGCAGACGCCGCCGCGCTGGTGATGGACATGGGCCTGTTCGAACACGAGCACCTCAAGGTCATCGTCCTCGACCGGCGCAACAAGGTCATGGACATCGTCGAGATCTATCGCGGTTCGGTTTCGTCCAGCCAGATTCGCATCGCCGAGGTCTTCCGACCCGCCATCCGCATGAACGCATCTGGGATCATCATTGCTCACAACCACCCCAGTTCCGATATCTCCCCATCGCCCGATGATGTAGCTGTCACCCGCGCTTTTGTTAGCGCCGGGAAGATGATGGATATCGACATCCTCGACCACCTGATTATCTGCGCAGGCGGAAAATGGACCAGCCTCAAGGAACGCGGTCTGGGGTTCAGTTAGGAACTCACAAAATATCACACATTCACAAGGAGGAAACCCATGCTCAAATCCACCCGCAGCCCCCGCCCCGGGGATGCCATCCGCATTCTGGGGGACAAATACGAAGCCCGCGCTGGTGATATCGCCGTTCTGGATGGCATCGTCCGTAACCTGAAACCGGATGATGTCCAGATGATTTGCTTCCGCTTTTCCGCCTACCGCGACCCGGACGACAAGCCCGAATACGTCTCGGCTTCCGGCGGCCCGGCCTGGTATGTTACGGTTGGCGACCTGATCCCAACGGATGAAACTGTGACCCTGCGCTTCTGGCGCTTCAAGGGCGGCATCCAGCGTGCCGGGAATGGCGTGGAATACACCCTCGAAGTCCCGCTCTGGGACTACCGGCCATAGGGGGATGAGATGGCATACTATCTCGGAACAACCCCCACCGGCCGCCTTGAAGTTTTCCGCTCCAAGGCAAAGCCCACCCGCGCCAGCACGGACGGGCGTTACAAGTCCTGCCGCGGCCCGATGTCCGAAGGCGCGGCTCACTATCTGAAATTCCGCGAGGAGAACGCCTACCCACCCCTGGCGCTCGGCCTGACCGCCGCCGAACTGGAAACCCTGGCCGCCGAAGACCAGGATTTCTACTGGCAGGCGTTATGGGTGGTGCTGACCATCCCCGCCGATGAATTGGCCCGTTACCAGGAGGATGAAGCATTGGAGTACAACCCGGATTTTGCTCTCGCGGATTCGTAGCCCACCATCAGGACCACAAATTGGCTCCGCTCATCCTTGTGATGAGCGGAGCCAATTTGTGGTTTTGAGTTATCTGGCCACTGGACAGTTTTTTCGGCAGAGGTGTCAATGCTTGCACTATGCATAGTACAAGCATGCGATAGATATTTTTTTTCGAAGCAATCTTCTGTTGAACAGAATTTTCCCGTTTACCAGGAAATTGCTTCAGTCGTTGGTTTCAACGTACTCAACTATCATCTCTTTTGCAATGATATTTTACAAACTATCTGATACCTAAATTTTATTTTTTAATTTGAATTTGCTAGTCTATATCTTGGTTCATTGACAAAATCTTACTTGCAATAAATACACCTGGCTTGACTATGACGAAAAACGAGATCTTACGCAAAATTAAATTGGTTTTGATGAGTTGCGCGATTGGTGGGCTGTACAAGTAATATAGTTTGATAAAAAATGCCCCGAATTTACTTTGACTCAATTCTTTGTCTCGAAATTTACGTAAAAGAAATACATAGGGATGATCGTCTCGTTCCATTGTCGCAGTTGCAATGAAACAATCGCCCCCTTCTTTTGGGGCAGGCAAGTTGGGAAATTTTTCTCGGATTTCAGCGAGTACAGTGTCAAGACTTTTCTTGAACGATATTTTTATTTCTTTTGATAAAAAATCTGAAGTAAGTACAGTATTAAGAGTTTTATATAATCTTTTGGCGACTTCAATATCATTGCTAATTTGCCAAGAAAAAGTCAAGCCTTGAAGAATAATAGGACGATGGATTTTCCAAAACTCATTGTTTGCCTTTTCTTTCGCGGTTGATCTTCTCGATGCTATTACGAAACCAGACATAACCGGATCCAGAATTACCCCGGGAGGTCGAGTCTCTGTCACTATTCTATTAGTAAAGAATTTTTCAAGACCTATCGTGTAGGATGAAATAATACGAATCAAACGAATTGCAGCACTACTGCTCTCATTACTATCTAACTCTAGTCCTTTTTTTACACAATTTATCGCTTCATTAATTCTTGGCGTATGGTCAGAACTCTGCCAGCCGGCAGATATTCCCTTACCAATCCACGCAGATGCAATATTCGAATCTTGTTCCAAAACTTGTGAGTAATATTGGTAGGCTTCTCCATAATTGCGCGACTTTTCAGCAGTTTTAGCAAGATCTAGTATTCGCTCTACATTAAACTTTGTTTCAATAGTAAAGCGATTTTTGTCATGGATGAGTATGTCATGTCCACAATACATGCATTTGACAGCTTCTCTGTTTTCAGGAATTCTTAATTCACCAGCACAATTAGGGCATTTGGCCGGAATAAATCGAATAGGTGGGTCCGAGGGCAATTTACTCATGAGTGTTTATCTCTTTCAAATAAGTGTGCGGAAACAATTCCCCACACTTATGAATACTATACAACATTTTGTCGGTCTTGATTCCTACATCTGTCAGTTTTTTGCTAGTCAAATGTCTTAAAGTTAAAAAAACCTGAACATCGTACAGTTTACTTTAGTTGATCGAGCAATGCCTTGAGTTTACCGAGATTTAAGCGGCGTTTTTCAGCCGTACCAGGGCCAAAATGGCTGTTAATTTAGCTGAAACTGGCATTCATATTATCCTGTCCGGTTGGGTGGTTGTCGTTGTCGGCGTTGCGGTTAGCGTGGGGGCTTCGTTCACAGCCGGGGCACAAGCCACCAAGAGAAAAAACAGGAAAAAAATGGGGAGATTTTTCATAACCAGGGTACTCCAGACAGAATTATAGCCGAGCACTTCAGTTTCGGCATATATCGAATAAATCACCAGAACAGCAAACCCATGCTGCCCATGCAAAAGGCGGTGAGGGTTTGCTGTTCTGCCTTGATGGCCGAACCGCGAAAACCTACGCCTGAAAGCACCATCCCCGCAAGATTCACATTTCCCTAAATCCCTATAAGGAGGCCCCACCCACAACAATTCACCAGTTCCACTACCCTACCTGCACAGTACCAAAAAACCCATCACCAGCAACCATACAAGGAGCGGCTCGTTCGAGGCCGCTTTTTTGATTCTATAAGGAGGCAACCCAAATGGATTTTTACTTCGACAACACGGCTGCACTCACCTGGAGCGGCCCCGCCGATAAAGCCAGAAACAATGTCGCAGCCATCCAGATCACCCAACAACTGGAAGAAGAAGGCCGCACGGCCACGCCTGCGGAACTCAACATCCTGGCGCGCTATGTTGGCTGGGGGCACTCGGAGGTCATGAACTACGCGCTCAAAAATCTCGGCCTGGAAAGCATCCTGAGCGAGAAAGAATGGGAGTCTGTCAAAGCCAGCACGCTGAACGCCCACTACACCGCTATCCCGGTGATCGCTGCCATCTGGCGCGGACTGGAACGGCTGGGCATCGGGAAACTCTCCCGCGTCCAAGTGCTCGATCCCTCCGCTGGCATTGGTCACTTCAAAAGCGCGACTCCACCCGAGCTGCGCGAAAAGTGCAACTGGACGGAAGTCGAGCTCGACACCCTGACCGCCTTGATCCTGGGCAAACTGCACCCGGAGAGCAAGGTTTTTGCCACCGGCTATGAAGATGTCAACCTGCCTAAAGGGTTCTTCGATATTACCCTGAGCAATGTCCCCTTCGGCAACTACCCGGTTGTCTTCGGCGGCCTGCCGCGCTACTTATGCTCATCGATCCACGACTTCTTCTTCGCCCGCAGCCTCGATCTGCTGCATCCGGGCGGCGTGATGGCTTTCATCACCTCGCGCTACACCCTGGACAAGAAGGATGACAAGGTGCGCGAAACTCTGGCCAAACAATGCGACCTGCTGGCTGCCGTCCGTCTGCCGAACAACGCCTTCATGGCCAATGCTGGCACAGAAGTCGTCACGGACATCATCTTCTTGCGCAAACGTTTTTCGCCCAACAAAGATGTACCGTCCTGGGCTTTCACCAGTCAGATCAAACTCCAGCACCACGAGCGCGATTGGGCCGAGCAAGCCTTCTGGGTCAATCGCTATTTTCTCGATCACCCAGAGAACATCCTGGGAAGACCCGCTGCGGCCGGTACGATGTACCGCAACTACGAGTACACCGTCCTACCCGATGAGCGCGACCTAGGCCAGGCAATCGCCGCCGTCCTGGAAGCCAATCTGCCGGAAGACCTGCTGACGCTCGAAGCCCCACAGACTCAGTTTACCGGGGTGACTCTGCCAGAAATACAGGCAGAAGCAGAACCCGCCCCAGTTGCTGAACCGGTGCGGGTCACGGCCATGCGTGAGCTGTATCAAATGGCCCGTGAACTGCTGCAAAAAGAAGTCCGCCAGGAACCGGTGGCCGGTTTGCGCCACAACCTGAACACGCGCTATGACGAGTTTGTCGCCCGCTACGGCTTCCTGAACGACCCGGCCAACACCCGCCCGCTCAAAGGCACTCCTGAACTGCTCTTCCTGAAAGCTTTGGAAGTTCAGGGACCGGGAACCTGGCTCAAGGCCGATATGTTCTCGAAGACCACCGTGCGTCAGGCCCATCCACTCGAAAAGACAGACAATCCCAACGATGCACTCCTGCTCTGCCTGGACAAGCTGGGCCGGGTGGACATCCCAACCATTGCTCAGATTACGGGTACCCCCGAAGAAGATGTCATCCGCCACCTGGCGGGTGGCCGCATCTTCCGCGACCCGGAAACCAGGCTGTGGGTTACGGATGATGCTTACCTGTCCGGCAACGTAGCCGCAAAACTGGAAACCGCCGAAGCGGCCGCCATCTTCGATGACGCCTATCAGATCAACGTTACGGCATTGCAAATGGTGCAGCCTGAACCGCTCAAACCCGAGAACATCTACGCCCCGCTTGGGGCAGGCTGGATTCCCGAAAGCGATATCGAGCGCTTCTTCTGCCAACTCTTCGAAACCAGGGATGTTTCTGCTTCCCACATTCCGCACACCGCGGAATGGGTGATCGCCTTCGATGGTTACGTTACCAACGGCACCGCGTCGCGCTGGGGAACGGAACGGGTCGATATGGAAAAGATCGTGTATGACACGCTCAATTCCAGGCAGACCACCGTGTACGACATCGTTCCGGGTGCAGACGGCAAGGAAACGCGCCGCATCAACCACGAGGCGACCGTTTCCGCACAGGCCCGCCAGGCTGAACTCAAAGCCGCCTTCGACAACTGGGTCTGGAATGACCCGGAGCGCTCCGAACGGCTGGCCGCGCTCTACAACAAGCGCTTCAACGTTTTTCGGAAGCGCGAGTTCGATGGCTCGCACCTATCCCTGCCCGGCCTGAACACATCCATCACCCTGCGCCGCAACCAGCGCAGCGGTATCTGGCGCATCCTGCAAAATCAGGCCACGCTGCTCTACCACCAGGTGGGATCAGGCAAGACCCTGACTTCCATCGTCTCGATCATGGAAGCCAAGCGCCTCGGGCTGGTACGCAAAGCCCTGGCTGTTGTGCCCAATCCGGTCGTGGGTCAATGGGAAGCCGAAACACTCAAGGCCTACCCCACCGCCCGTATCCTGACGGTTGCCGCAGGCGATTTCTCGAAGTCCAAGCGCGGCACGTTCTTGAGCCGCATCGCCACCGGTGACTGGGATTTGATCCTGGTACCGTACAGCGTTTTCAAGCTGCTGCCGATGAGCCTGAAAGCAGAGATCGATTTCATCGAAGGCCAGGTTGCGGAGTTGGAAAATCATCTTTGGGCGCTCAAGGCTCAATCGCAGCAAAAAGAGTCCATGGCTGCGGCCATCAAGAGTATCGAGCGCTCCAAGAAAACCTTCGAGGCGCGTTTGTTCCAGAAAAAGGCAATGGCAAAGGACTCGCGCGAAACCATCACCTACGAGATGCTGGGTGTGGACATGCTGGTTGTAGACGAAATGCACAATTTCAAAAACTTGTATTTCGCGACCCGCATCACCCGGATTGCCGGCCTGCCGAACTCGGAAAGCCAGCGCGCCTTTGACATGTTCATGAAGATCCAATGGACGATGGCTCGCGGTGGCAAGGTGGTGGCGGCCACCGGCACACCCATCTCGAACACCCTGGCCGAAGCCTTCACCATGCAGCGTTACCTGCAATACGCGCTGTTGGAGAAGTTGGGGTTGACCCATTTCGACGCCTGGGCAGGTCAGTTTGCCGTGGCGACACCCGGCATCGAGATGACCCCGGACGGTGGTGGTTTCCGCATGAACACGCGTTTCCGCCGCTTCATGAACCTGTCCGACCTGTATGCGGCCTTCCTGCAAGTGGCTGATCCTTACGCCATCCAGAAGGGTGACATCGAGGGCATGCCTGAGCTGTATGCCGGTGGGTTGATCAAGGTCAAGTGCCAGCGCGATCCGCGGTTACGGCCTTTTGTCTTGAGTCTGGGTGAACGCGCGGACGCGATCAAAAGCGGCGCCGTAAAACCGGACCAGGACAACATGCTCAAGATCACCTCGGACGGTCGCAAAGCCGCTCTGGATATCAGCCTGGTTCTGGCAAGTGACCCGAACGGGCCGATGTCAAAGATCGACCAGTTGGCCGACACTGTGGCTTCCATCCACCACGCCAGCGCTGCCATGCGCGGAACGCAGTTGGTCTTCTGTGACCTGGCGACCCCGAAAGCCCGCAAGGCCCAGTTGGAAGCCGAGGTACTTGAAGATGATGAAGGCACACTGACCGCCGCCGAAATTACCCTGACCACCGACATCTACGCCCAGATCAAGCGCCGCCTGGTGCGGCGCGGCATCCCGGAGGCGGAGATCGCATTTGCTCACGATGCCAAATCGAACGAGCAGAAGACCGCGCTCTACAAGGCCATCAACGAAGGCCGCAAGCGGATCGTGATCGCCTCGACCGAAAAGATGGGTGTGGGTGTCAACGTACAGGAGCGTCTGCTAGCCGTTCACCATCTAACCCCCACCTGGAGGCCGGATGGGTTACGCCAGCGCACCGGAAGGATGGAACGGCCCGGCAATCGCTATGGCGAAGTCTTTGAGTTTGTCTACGTTACACCCGGCTCTTTCGATGGCTATAGTTGGCAGACTCTGGAAGCCAAACTGGGCTTCATCAAAGACCTGGAGCGTGGGCTGATCCAGCGCGAGGCTGATGACATCGGCGACGATGCGGTTTCTTACGCCGCGATCAAGGCCATCTCATCCGGTAACCCCAGGCTGCTGAAAAAGGTGGAGCTCGACTCGCAGATGCTGCGTTTGGATGCGCTTCGCCGCGAGTGGCTGCGCTCCCGCTCTTCGATGGCCCACGACAAAGCCTGGTACGAGAAACGCCAACCGCTGCTTGAAGAGGAGATCAGATCTCTGGAAGCGGACATCACAAGCCGTGATGCAACTTCCAGGGAGTTCTCGGTCTCGATCAACGGAGCAACCTACACCGAGCGTGAATCTGCCGGCAAAGCCCTGCGGCGCGCTGCCCAAAATCATCGGGAGGCCACGCTGCTCGGTACATACCGGGGGCTGAAGCTGTTTGGTTTTATGCGCTTTGTGGGTGATGGGCTTGAACTCATGCCGGATCTGGTGATTGGCCTGCAACTCTCGAATGGGGATACTCTGTTTGCCAACCCTGAAACCACCGATAAAGGCTTGTTCTCCAGCGTTGACGCGATCCTGCGTTCGCTGGATACAAGGCTGGAGAAATCCCGCGAGGGATTGGCACGCACCACAGCCGACATCGTTTCGCTGGAAAGCGAGATCTCGAAGTCCTGGGATCACGAGGCCGAGTACACCCGCACGGCGGCAGAATTGGCCGCTCTCAACGCGGAACTATCGCGCGCCACGGCTCCCCGCCCGGACAGTGAGGGTGCGCCCCATGATATAGATCTGTCCGTTGTGGATAATGACGATGCCTGGCTCGCAGTCTATCAGGCCGCGCTCTCGCGCATCGAGATCATTCACCAGGATGTGATCCCGGTAGAACTGCCCGAAGATGCTCCGATTGCTGTTACACCGGCGGTCATCGAACAGGTTCGCCAGGAGATTGCCCGCAGTCAGGCGCAGTTGGAGTTCCTGCAGGCGGTTGCAAGTACCGCCCGGACGCAGCCCCTGGCGCAGTTGTCCATGTTTGGCGAGTCAGTGCCAGTGAAGGCAGAAAGGAGGAAGAGAAGGTAGGAATCAAAAGAGCGGGACTCGGTTTATCGAGTCTCGCTCTTTTGATTTAATATCGCATATTTGGACTATCCTGCCCTATAGCAAAGCCCACCTAAGCCGGCAAACGAACATCCCAGTGTAAAGGTCAGACTGACCAATCATCACTTCTGGGCTTTTCCTTACCGAAGATAAGTTCACGCAGCAATTCAGGCGCCTGCCATGCCCACATGTTTACTATAAGTATTGGCAGGCCTATAACCAGGTTGATCAATTCACTCATATCATCCGGCCAAAATAGATCCCAGACCATAAGCCCGATTGGAATAACCAGCATAATGCGTAAGACCACAATAATGATTTTCATTGGCTATTTTCCTGAAGATAAGATAATTTCAGTTTACAGAAAAGCAGTTTCCCGCTAAAAGAACCTGTGGTTCCTTTACATGCTATGTTCAAACCAGCCATGCAACAGCAGAAATTCTGGATACATGCCATCAGTGACTTCTTCCAACCAGCAGTTTCGACCCCGTCCACGATCTCTTGAAGGTTCATTCGGTTGTTAAGGTTCTGCTTTTTCCACGATGTGTTGATGGCTGACAACTACCAATTACTGAACAAGCCGTAGTGCAAGGTCCTTTAATTGCCCAGGGCTGATGGGTTTGAGTAGGACGAGATCAGCATCTTTGCCGAGTATGTCTGCTTGCTGTTCATCTGCTGTTACTAAAATGACGCGTATGTTTACGGTACGTTTGTCTGTGCGGATTTTGGTAAGGAGTTCCCGCCCGGATTTGCCAGGCAGATTCAGGTCCAGTAAGACCAGTGCAGGGATGACTTTGTCGAGTTGGGCGGCGGCAGAATCCCCATCCATGAAAGTTTCCACAACAAAATCGTTTTTCAGTGCTATCTTGAAAATCTGGTTTTGTGTTAAGTCGTCTTCCACAATCAAAGCAAGCGGTTTTTCCATAATGTCAACCTTTACATTTCTTGTGGGGGTAATTTAATGGGAAGCAACACACTGAAACTGCTTCCTTGCCCTGGATGGCTTTCGAGCATGATGCGTCCTCCCATCAAGTTTACCAATTGGTTGGTTATGGCTAGTCCCAATCCAATGCCGCGGTTCTCACTGGTGATGTGGGTGTGGACCTGTTGGAAAGGTTCAAAAATAGCCGTTTGCGATTCATTCGCGATGCCCATGCCGGTATCCGTTACCTGGAGTATCCAATGCTCTGGGGTGTGACGCTCCAGCCTGACCCGCACTTCGCCTTTTTGGGTGAACTTGATGGCGTTTCCAATCAAGTTTATCAAGATTTGACGTAAGCGGTGCTCGTCACCATATAAATTCTCGGGCAAGTTTGGATCAATGAATGTGGCAAAACCCAGGCCTTTTTTCTCAGCCATAATTTCAAACCCTGAAGTCGCGTGTTCCAGGAGTATGGCTGGCGAGAATGTTTTTTCCCTCAAGATGGTGGTGTTGGCTTGAATCTGGGCTTCATCAAGCAATTCGTTTACCATTGTGGTTAAGTACTCAGTGCTTTGCAATATGCTTATGGCAGCATCTTTTTGCTCTTCTTTGATTTCTCCCAGCATGCCATCTCTGAGAAGTTCGGCGTACCCCAGAATGCCTCCCAGTGGTGTACGTAATTCATGGCTTACCCTGGCTAGTAGCCGGCTTTTTGCGCGATTGGCTTCCAACGCCTGGTCGTAAGCGATAATCAAGGACTCCTGGGCGCGTTTTCGTTCTGTGATATCCTCTTTAACTGCAACATAGTGTGTGATATTTCCGTCCTCATCATGGATTGGGGAGATGGATGCCAGCTCCCAATAAAGCTCGCCACTTTTTTTGCGATTGCAGAATTCACCACTCCATTCGCGCCCTTCAGAAATTGTTTTCCACAGATCATCGTGGGTACCAACAGGGGTTTGGTCTGTTTTTAGGATGTTTGAGTTTTTACCAACTGCTTCATCGATGGTGTAGCCGGTTACCTGCGTAAATTTTGGATTCACGTACTGAATGTTTCCATCTGCCCCTGTGATGACAATTGATGTCGGGCTGGACTCAACTGCGCGGGAAAGTTTACGCACCTGCTCCTCGGCTTTTTTGCGGGAAGTGATGTCGCGGATTATGATCAACCGCCCAACATTATTATTCTTTTTGTCTTGTAATGGTAGGCTGGTAAGTCCAACCCAGTTTTGATCTGCTCCTGTGCCAAGCGCGATTTCATCTTCTATTTTTGATGCATTTTCGCTGTGTTTGACCAGTTTTGGCCACTGGATGATCGCATCTGCAAGTTTTTTCCCGATCAGTGTTCGGTTCTCAGGGATGTTCAGAATATGATGTACAGCTTTGTTTGTTTCAACAATACGGTCACTTGGATCCAGCACGATTATGCCATCCTGCATCCCATCAATGATGACTTCACGCGCAAGAGGTGCCAAGTCCAGCAACTGATGCCTAAACAGGGCAAAAGCCATACCTGTTCCAGTTAGTGTGAACGCAAAAGGAGTTAAGTCAATTACGATGGGAAGCAATTTGAAGATTTGGATAACATTGAATATCCAGGGGGCGAAGACAGAAAGTAATATCCAAATCATTTGACCGCGATATTGCGAAGGCCAGTGTGACAAGGCGCGGACAACCATGATCGTCCCCGCCAGGATAAATAAGTAAGAATATATGCTGTGTGCCCAGAACCAGAATCCGTTCTCAGCGCTTCTAAGCAGTATATCGCCATCTTGAACAAGTTTTCCATCAGATGCCCAGAACCAATGATGGGCATCATTGGTCCAAATAACAAGAATGGTAATAATGGGGATAATGAAAAGCCCGATCAGGCGCGTACGAGTTATCCAATTCTTGCGTTCGGTATATTCCAGGGAGAATAAAAACCATAAAATTGGAGTTGTAACAACTCCAAAATAAGTTGTTTTATTCCATAACGCTTGTGAAGCGAGGTCAGGGGAAATGATTTGTATAAGATAAGTCAGACTCCACCCAAACAGAGCCAGCATCATCAGGGAAAAAGGTTTGGCGCCGGGCGTTTGCCGATGTTGCCAAGTGTAGAAGGCCAACATGATCGATATTACTGTTGCGACAGCAAGTATTGTCAAATACAAGATTGCTTGAAAGGGCATAGCTTAGCCTGCTTTGAGGGTGGATTGATTGTTGTAAATCCAGTTAAGTATAGCTTGCTGTAAACTTTGTAAAGTTAACAGTTCATTGCCACTGAGCTTTTTATGCTTGCACTCGGCTTGACATTGCCCATAGGAAGAAGAATGAGATAGTTTGTGGTCGTTTATGTTTCTTCGAAAAACTTCAGCCTGTGCTGTCTGCTTGGCTCATCTATCCGAATTTGTGATGTGAAACAAATGGGGGATGAGTATCATGGTATTTTACCCTCATCTCATAATTATCCGGGAGCAGCATGATGGGCAAAATCCTTCGTTGGCTACAAGAGCGCGTCAAGCTCTGGACAAAACCGGGTACATCAGGCCTAATCATCGGTGCCCTTTCATATCTGACACGCAGCCATACCGATCTGGTTGTAGAAAATGCGTTGTAGCGCCAACAACTGATCATCCTCAGTCGACAGGTGAAGCGACCTCAGCTAACCAACTCTGATCGTTTTCGTCTAGTGTTTCTTTCCCATTTTACGACATTCTGGAAAAAAGCCATTCATATCGTTCAACCAGACACTTTGCTGCGCTGGCATCGGGAACTATTTGGAATGTATTGGCGGAAGAAATCGCAAGGCAAGCCAAAGATTTCTGCTGAAACGATCGCGCTGATAGCGAATGGGTCGCATGGAAAGAGAGAAAAGATCGGGGGTCTGACCTGCCAGGCATGTCAGACCGGGTTTTCCCGTCGCCGCAATACCCCGCTCTATCGGCTCAAAACTCCTTCCCAAGTCGTGGAAAAAGTCATACTGTTGGAAGCACATGGAGTGGAGACTTCAGTCCTCGAAGATGTCTATCAAGTTAGGGAGAGTACCATCACTAACATCATCAAACATACAAGCTTGGCTCTGTCGCCCATAATTTCGCGGGCGGCTAACAAGTGGTTGATCATCGAGACCGCAATCATCTTTTTCGGCAAAGATTGAGATCAGGTGATGATTAAAAACAAAAAGCGCCCATCAATGGATGCCCTTTTGGTACAAAATCAGCAAGAAATCTAACAAAACCTACATAAAAAAACAGAACTCCTGAGAGAATTTTTTTCTCAGGAGTTCTGTCATACCGGACTTACTTGAAGCGGCCCTGACGGGGTTCAAACCCGCGATTTTCCACCAATAGTAAAATCCAGCCAAACTATAAGAATCGGGCACATTAGAGAAATTCAAATTGGATTCCCTAATTGACCAATTGGATGTTCATTCCCAACAGTCGTTCATGAACCAAAGTCAGTAAGAGTGGACGCATTTCTGCTGCTTTACCAAAGCGGGCTTTGGCGATCAGCGTTAGTTCTGTATCTTGCCCGATCACTCCCCCTCGACTGGTAACTTGCCAGGGCTCGATCAAGTTGGGAAGCAGGATCACCGCCTCACTACCTAACGCTTCTAAAGCTGTAAGTGCAGTCCTTAGATCTGCCCCTTGGATTTTGAGAGTGATATTCGCAATTGAAAATTTGCCTCGACTGAAATTGCGAACAGCACGGATTTCGCCGTTGGGAACGACGAATAATTCACCTGTGGGGGAACGCAACATCGTTGTCCGCAAATTGATCTTTTCGACAACCCCTTCGATTGCCAGTGTGCCGAGGATTGCGATCTTGTCTCCAACTGAAAAGGTATCTTCAAAGAGAAAGCTCAATCCGCTCAGGTAATCGCCGATTATGAGGCGAGCGCCGAAACCAAGTGCTGTACCCAAAAGACCCACCCCCCAGGCTAAGGCGTTGGGGTCAATAAACAGCGCCAAACTTGCCAGAAACGCACTAACGAGAGCAATGACATTAATTGCACTGACGATCAGACTCTGCAGGGTTTTTTGTCGTTCGAGGCTAGGCTTCCGACCATGCGGAGCCAGCCGACCGAGTTTTACCAGCCAGTGTGCCAATCGTCTTAATATGAACGCGACCAGCATGGCTAGTATGAAATAGATCAATATGCGGATGGGTTTATCGAGCCAGGGGAATTGCGTGAAGATATTGTTCATGGGGTTTCAGATTTCAAGTTGAAAAGTGCCAAGTTTTCAGGTTTCAAGGTTGCGAGTTTCTGACCATTTCGCGGTCAAAAAGTATTCATCAGGTAAAGGGTAAACAGTTTCATTGTTAACGTTCCATGAAGCAGAGTTTCTCAGTGAAGTATGAAAATCTATTTTCGTAGCAAGTTATTTTAGTATCTTTTTAAAATAGCCTATTAAAAAACTAAGTGACCGTTCCAAAAATGGTAAATTATGGGTGAACTAACAAGTTGGGTGGCAAGCCGCTTGCATTTTGGTCGACTATGCCATCAAGTCTGCCAGGTTCATGCCACGAGACAGGTTGTTCCCGGCAAAGGCGATCAGGCGGCTAATGCCAAGAGCCGAGCGTCCCTGTTTGTAGCCGCGCATCGAACGGTATCGTTCTTTGATCCACCATCCAATGGCGCGTTCACAATGGTTATTGGTGCCATCTAAAATCTCATCTCCATACTCATCCTTCCAGGTGCGATAGAAAGTCAAGCGTGGCCACAGGTTCCAGCGATCCATGAACAGATTGCGTATCCGATAGGCAACATCATGTTTTTTGCCCCGCGCGGGTTTGCGAGCGCTGGCATAGCGGAGATAGATTTTTTCCAGGCGTTGCTGATCTTCCGGGCGTCGGGAGTGGATCATCTCTTTGAGTGAAGCCAGATCCTGCAAGGCCTGTTCGACAGTTACATGAATTGCTTCCAGAGAATGATCCTGCCCTGCGCTAATGATGGCTGAGAGTTCTTCAACCAGAGATTCTGTGTTTCGAACAACATGGCTCTTACACACTTGCTGCGCACGTCCGGTCTCATCGCTCACATTCTTAAGGGCATCCGCATCATCGCTCACCACGACATCTGCGCCTACTGCATCCAGAATCGGTTCCAGCCAAGCTTGCAGTTGTTTGGCATCCTGACCGGGTAGCTCATCGATACTCAAAACCATCCCGTTCACTGCATCTACCACAATCCCGACAGTCACCCATTTCCCGTTACAACGCACACTGGTTACATCTGCCCCAACTGCTTTTGTCTGGTAGCCACTCAGCATATTTTCGCGCTTTAGCCCTGGCACTCGCGCTGCTACGAACTGGACTGCCCGATAGACACTCGTTTTTCCAATTCCCATCCCAAGACTGCTCAATACTATTTCTACCGCTCCGTAACTCAATCCCAGAATGTACAGCATCACCGCCATCCCATTTACCCGTTTCGAGATTTGCTTCTGGCTGACCCCTTTCGGGTAGACCCGGAAAACATGCCCGCATTTTTTGCATTCGCATCTCCAGGCTGTTACTTCAGGGTGTTGCGCATCCACGATCTTCTTACTCACTTCCTGCCGTGGCACAAACCGCATTCCTGGACACCCGTTCCGAGGGCATTTCTTTGGGTATTCAAATTGGGTCGGCTCAACTTTTGGTAGAATTAGGTTCAGGCGCATGGCTGTGTGCCTCTTTGTTCGTAGGATGTAGGGCGGGTGTCAGACTGCCCCACATCCATTTTAACCACGTTTTTACCAACGCTGGAACGATCACCCAACCAGCGGTCCTGGCAACGGAAACTGCTTTAGAATTAGCACCGGAGCAGCGTAAACGCACTGTTTGGCGTCTGGATGGCGGTTCTGGAAGCGATGAACAACTCACCTGGCTGTTATCGCGTGGCTATCACATTTCTGCCAAGGGAATGTCCAGTCGCCGAGCGGAGGCACTCTCC
>JAKLPV010000211.1 GCA_022013685.1 Anaerolineae bacterium | reverse complement strand
TAATTCGTGAGCGTATAATTTGTTTGGCTCACCAGCAAATATTGGCAATACGTTAAGCGGGTCACTCGTTCTGTTTTTGGTATCATCTGCTAACAATAACGGCTTTTTGCTTTTCCGTCAATTTTTCTGTCTTGCGTAAGTACTAAGTATAAAACAAAACCGGCGCAACTGCGCCGGTTTTGTTTTCACATTCAAACTAAACCTTCAACATTATCAAACCAGCATCCGCACCGGCTCTTCAAGATACTTGGCCACATCGTCCCGGTGCTTTTTCGGGAGCGATTGCATGAACTGGGCCGCTTCGGCGTCGTCGCTGACGCGGTAATCAACCGAGATGGTGGCCTTCACGCAATAGCGATCAGCCGGGAGCTTACACCAACATCCGCACCGGCTCTTCGATGTACTTCGCCAGCGCTTGCATGAACTGGGCCGCTTCGGCGCCGTCGCTGACGCGGTGATCGACCGAGATGGTGGCTTTCATGCGCCAGCCAGGGACAACCTGTCCGCCGGAGACGACCGGCACTTCGCGGGCCGAGCTGATCGCCAGGATGGCGGCTTCGGGCGGGTTGATGATGGCGATAAAGTCTTCGACATCGTACATGCCCAGATTGGAAGTCGAGAAGGTCGAGCCATCGACATCTTCGGGCTTGACCTTGCCGTCGCGGGCGCGAGCAGCCATGGTTTTGACTTCGCTCGAGATCTGGCGCAAAGGCTTCTGGTCGGTATCCTTGACCACGACCGTCATCAAGCCACCCGGAACGGTGACCGCCACCCCAACGTTGACCCCGCCCTTGCGGATGATCTTGTCGCCGTTGAGGGTCGCGTTCAAGTTGGGGAATTCGCGCAGGGATAACGCTACCGCCTTCAAGATGAAATCGTTGACTGAGAGCTTTTCGCCATCCGGCAGGTAGCCGTTGAGCTGCTTGCGCAAGTCCATCAGCGCTTCCATCTTGTATTCGTGCGTGACGTAAAAGTGCGGAATGGTAGTCTTGGATTCAACCAGACGGCGTCCGATGGCCTGGCGCAGTTTGGTGGTCTGGATGGTTTCATCGGGGACGAACGAAGGACGAAGGACCGAGGACGGAGGAAGCGCAGCGGCTGCCTCGGTCTTTTGTCCTTGGTCTTTGGTCGGCGCATCAGCGCCCGCAAGCGCAGCCTCAATATCCCGGCGTACAATCCGTCCGCCGGGGCCGGTGCCAACCACCGCACCCAGGTCAACGCCCTTGTCGCGGGCAACTTTCCGGGCCAGGGGAGAAGCTTTCAAATCGGGCGAAGGGCTAAGGACGGGGGAGGCAGGCTCGGGCGTAGTCGCAGCTGCCGAAGCGGGAACAGGTTCAGGGGCGGAGGCTGCCGCAGGAGAAGCCGCGGGCTGGGAACCAGCCTCGGTCTTCGGTCCACCCTCCTTCGCCGGTGCACCTTCCACTTTTTCCCCGGCTGCACCGACCACCGCAATCGGGTCATTGACCGGGACGCTGGCGCCGGGGTCTACCAGGTGCTGCAAAACCACGCCGCTCACGGCAGATTCAACTTCGACGGTGGCCTTGTCGGTTTCGATCTCGGCCAGCACATCGCCTTTGTTGATGGCTTCACCGACATTTTTGACCCAGCGCACGAGCACGCCTTCGGCCATGTCAAAGCCAAGCTTGGGCATATTGATAATTTCAGCCATTATTTCATAACCTCCTTGACCGCCGCCACAATGTCTGAGACTTGCGGCAAGGCAGCCTGTTCGAGGGCGCGGTTATAGGGCAGCGGGACTTCTTTTTGGGCAACGCGGATCACGGGCGCATCGGCATAATCAAAAGCTTCCTCGTAGATCCGGCTGACAATTTCTGCGCCAACACCGTAGGATTTCCAGCCTTCTTCAACCACCACCGCGCGATTAGTTTTCTTGAACGATTCTATGACCGGCTCCATGTCGAGCGGACGCAGGGTGCGCAAATCGACGACTTCGACTTCGACGCCCTGTTTGGCAAGTTCTTCGGCGGCTTTCATCGAAAGTTCGAGGCCTTTGCAGTAGGTGACAATGGTCACATCCTTGCCGGGGCGCTGGACGGTCGATTTGCCGATCGGGATGAGATATTCGCCATCCGGCACTTCGCCGCGCACCTGGTACATGGTGGCGTGCTCGATGAAGAGCACCGGGTCGTTGGAGCGGATGGCGCTCTTCAGCAGGCCCTTGGCATCGGCCGGGGTTCCGGGGCTGACCACGACCAGGCCGGGGAAGTGCGCGAAGATCGCATCCGGCGTCTGGGAGTGGGTCGCGCCAAGCTGACGTCCGCCGCCGCCCACAGCGCGGATGACCATCGGCACTTCGAACTGCCCGCCAAACATGTAACGCAGCTTGGGAGCCTGGTTGATGATGTAATCCATCGCCGAAAAAGCAAAGTTGATCGTCATCAACTCGGCGATCGGGCGCTGGCCAACCATGGCCGCGCCAATCGCGCCGCCAATGATGGCATTTTCGGCAATCGGCGTGTCTTTGACGCGCTGCGGACCGTATTTATCGTAAAAACCTTTGGTGACGGCATAGGTACCGCCCCAGACACCAACTTCCTCGCCAAGGATAAAAACAGCGGGGTCGCGGTCCATTTCTTCCATCAAAGCTTGCGAGATCGCCTCGCGCATCGTAATTCTAGCCATAATTAGTTCCTCGGTTATGTCATTGCAAGGGCGCTCTTTGCCCGAAGCAATCCCCTGCTAAATGGAGATTGCTTCGCCGCAAAATCAGCGGCTCGCAAAGACATTATGCTGCGTAAATGTCTTTGAATAATTCTTCCATGCCCGGTTCGGGGCTGGCTTCGGCAAACTCAACCGCCTTGTTGGTTTCTTCATCGGCTTTGGCATCGATTTTGTCCAACGCGGCTTCGGTGGCGATCTTTTTCTTGATCAAATAAGCGCGGAAGATACCGATCGGGTCGTTTTCCTGCCATTTTTTGACTTCTTCCTGGGGGCGATAACGTTCCGGGTCGCCCATCGAGTGACCGCGGAAACGATAAGTGTCGATTTCCAGCAAATAGGGCTGGCTGTTTTCACGCACATATTTAATCGCTTCCTGGGCTGCCGCATAGACCTTGGTCACATCCATGCCATCGACCTGACCATTTTTCATGCCATAGCCTTCGGCTTTTTGGCGAATTTCGGTTACAGCCGAGGCGCGTTCGACCGTCGTGCCCATGCCATACTGGTTGTTTTCACAAACCCAAAGCACACGCAGCCCCCAGGTCTTGGCCAAATTCAACGCCTCGTGGAAGTAGCCGATATTGGTCGCGCCGTCCCCGAACATACAGATGGTGACATTGTCATTCCCGGCATACTGGTCGCCCAGGGCAAAGCCCGAGGCAATCGGCAGATGTCCGCCGACGATAGCGTGCCCGCCCCACATATTTTTGGATGTATCGGCCATATGCATCGATCCGCCCTTGCCCTTCGACATGCCGGTGATCTTGCCCAGCAGTTCCGCCATGACTTCATTGGCAGAAATACCGCAGTTCAGCGCCACACCGTGGTCACGGTAAGCGGTGATCACACGGTCACGCGGTTCGCGGGCCGCGATCAAACCAGTCGAAACAGCTTCCTGGCCAATATACAGGTGCATGAACCCGCCGATCTTGCCGGCCTGGTACAGTTCAGCGCCGCGTTCCTCCACGCGGCGAATGAGCACCATTTCATGATACATTTGCAACAATTTCTCTTTATCCATAACGCTCTCCGATGGGAAATCCGGGCAATTTCATCCGGTTATTTAGCAGTCAACGCAAAGATTATAGTCCATATTTATAAACTTTTTATCAAAAAGTGCCAGGGTTTATAACCCAGAATTGTCCGATTTGATGCGTTTTGAGAGCAAAACAACAAACCAGCCCCAGACATAGTTATGGTAAGATTGACACGAACCCTATTCTGGAGATATTTACAATGAATCTGGCCCTGGCTCAAATCAATACAAAACTTGGCGACGTTAACGCCAATCTCGAAAAACATCTCACCCTCGCCAAAGAGGCTGCGCAATCTGGCGCAGACCTGCTGATCTTTCCCGAACTTTCTTTGACGGGATATGTCTTGCAGGATATCGCCGCCGATGTAGCCTGCCCGGCCTCGGAGACGGATCCCGTTTTCAAGCCGCTGCTGGATGCCTCCCGCAGCCTGGACCTGCTGGTCGGCTTCGTCGAAGTGGATACACGCTACCGGTTTTACATCTCGGCTGCCTACCTTTCCGGAGGAGAGATCGTTCATGTCCACCGCAAGGTGCACCTGCCGACCTACGGCATCTTCGACGAAAGCCGCTACTTCGCTGCTGGAGACAGTTTCAAAGCTTTCGATACGCGCTTCGGACGCGTCGGTGCGCTGATCTGCGAAGACTTCTGGCACGTCTCCTCGCCTTACCTGCTCTGGATGGATGGCGCCGACCTGTTCTACCTGACATCCGCTTCGCCGGGGCGCGGCATCACCGATGAAATTCTCGGTTCGGCCCAGTGGGTACAGGATATCAACCGCGCCTATGCAGGGCTGTTCACCTCCTTTTTCGCGCATTCCAACCGGGTCGGCTTCGAAGATGGGCTAAACTTCTTTGGCGGCTCGACCGTCTACGACCCAGACGGTCGCCAGATCGCCCGCGCCGCCTACAACGACGAAGCGCTGACCCTGTGCGAGATCGACCTTGCCCAACTGCGCCGCACGCGCACCCGTCTGCCGCTGCTGCGCGATGAAAACCCCGAAATGGTGCAAAAAGAACTGAACCGAATCCTTGCAAAATAAAACGGAGTGCAAAATCTCCCGATTTTGCGCCAAAGTCGGAGACTTTGGACTCCGTTCATTCAAAGGGAACGTATGAACATAGACCTTTCGATCAACCCCAGCCTGGTCCGCAAACTGCTGACCAGGTTCATTCACTCCGAGATCACCCGCACCGGCTTCAGTCGGGCCGTGCTCGGTCTTTCGGGCGGGATCGACTCAGCTCTGGTGGCCTATCTCGCAGCCGAAGCGCTCGGCAAGGAAAATCTGCTCTGCGTGAGGATGCCCTACAAAACTTCATCGCAAGATTCGCTCGATCATGCCATGCTGGTCATCAAAGACCTGGGCATTCCGTATCTCGACATCCCGATCACCGAGATGGCCGAGGGGTTGATCTCGAAATTCCCTGAGATGTCGAACATGCGCAAGGGCAACATCATGGCGCGCTGCCGCATGATCACACTCTACGACCAATCCGAGGCCTTTAAGGGATTGGTAATCGGCACCGGCAACAAGACCGAGATCCTGCTCGGGTACTCGACCCTGTACGGCGACAGCGCCCACGCCCTCAACCCGATCGGTGACCTGTACAAGGCCCAGATCCGACAGCTCTCACGCGAAGTCGGCGTGCCCAAAGAGATCCTCGACAAAGCTCCCTCTGCCGACCTGTGGGCCGGGCAGACCGACGAACAGGAACTCGGCTTCACCTACGAGGAAGCCGACAAGCTGCTCTACCTGTTGGTCGATCATCGCTACAGCCCGGAAGAATGCGTCGCAGCGGGATTCAAGCCCGAGTTTGTCGAGACCGTCGTCCGCCGGGTGCGCCGCAACCACTTCAAGCGGGTCATGCCGCCCGTCGCAAAGATCACCACCCGCACTGTCGGCTACGACTTTTTATACCTGCGCGATTGGGGAACCTAACAAATGCAGAATGATGAATGCAGAATTCTATTCATCATTCTGCATTCATCATTCTGAAATATTCTATGCACATTCCTCCCGCTCTCAAAAACCGTAAATTTCTCTTCCTGTGGCTCGGCCTGCTGGTTTCGATCGCCGGGTCACAGATGCAGTTGGCTGCCGTGCACTGGCACATCCGCGAATTAACCGGAACGCCAGACCCGATGGCGCTCGGCTTTATCGGTCTGGCGCGCATCCTGCCTGTAATCGTCTTCTCCTTGTTTGGCGGGGTTTTTGCCGACACCTTCAACCGCCGCACAATCCTTTTCATTACCCAGACCTGCATGGCGCTGACCGCCGCGGGGCTGGCCTGGCTGACCTTTAGCGAAAGCGTGCAGATCTGGCACATCTACCTGCTGACGGCCTTGCAGGCCGCGGCAGTTGCCTTCGACGGCCCCGCCCGGCAGGCGATCGTGCCCAATCTTGTCCCGGCCAAAGACCTGCCGGGCGCTTTCAGCATGAACTCGATCGCATCCAACACCGGTGCAGTCATCGGGCCGGTTTTGAGCGGCGTGGTCATCGCCACGCTTGGCCAGGGCTACACCTATTTTTTCAACGCGGTTTCGTTTGTTGCGGTTATCCTGGCCCTGCTTGCTATCGGAAACATCCCGCAAGATCTAAAGAAAGCCAGCGGGATCAGCCTGAACGCCATCAGAGATGGGATCCGCTTCATCTTTTCACGCAAGATCATCTTCTCAACCATGGTGATGGATTTCTTCGCCACCTTCTTTGCTTCGGCCAACACCATGATGCCGATCATTGCGCGCGATATTTTGCATGTCGGCGAGATGGGCTACGGCTGGCTGGTCTCGGCGCAATCAATGGGCTCAGTCACCGCCGGGGTTATCATCAGCCAGTTGCCCGGCCTGCGAAAGCAGGGACCGATTTTCCTGACATCCGTGATCGTCTTTGGACTGGCAACCGTGGCCTTCGGCCTTTCAACCAGTTTCGTACTAGCCTTTATCACGCTGCTGCTGATGGGCGCGGCGGATACGGTCAGCACCATCATCCGCAACACTATCCGCCAACTGCAAACCCCCGATCACATCCGCGGACGAATGACCAGTGTCAACCAGATCTTCTTTCAGGGCGGGCCGCAGCTCGGCGAAGTGGAAGCCGGGATCGTGGCAACCCTGTTCGGTGTGCCCTTTGCCATCATCAGCGGCGGAATCGGAACGATCATAGCCGCAATTCTGATCATGGCAAAGTGGCCGGTTCTACGCCACTACGATGGCAGTGAACCCATCCCCCAGGCGGCTCCGGCAACCGCGGATTGATCACGTATTTTTCAGACAAACATGAAATCGAACCATCAAGATTTTTAAGGTTTTTTTCGCGCACTTCGCGCATTTAGCGGTCCGCTTCTGACCATACACAGAGATGCACCTAAAGACGCCAGCCAAAAACTGGCGTTCTATCTTTTAATCGCGCCAAAAAACTCTAATAGATAATTAACACCAAATTCGTCCAAATTAGTTAAAATAGAGACAATCTATTGTGAAACATCACACAAACATATACCCGTTCCGGGCATTACACAGGTAAAAACATGGATGTCGTCACCCTTTCCCGTCTTCAGTTTGGCGTTACCACCGCCTTCCACTTTCTCTTTGTCCCACTCACGCTTGGGCTGGTCTGGTTCGTGGCCTACTTCCAAACCATGTATTATCGCACAGGCGAAGAGCGCTACCGGCGCATGACCAAGTTCTGGGGCAAGCTCTTCCTGGTCAACTTCGGGATGGGTATCGTTACCGGTATCGTGCAGGAATTCCAGTTTGGCATGAACTGGAGCGAGTACAGCCGCTTTGTCGGCGATGTGTTTGGGGCACTGCTCGCCATCGAAGCATTGGTGGCCTTCTTCCTCGAATCGGTCTTCATCGGCATCTGGATTTTCGGCGAGGGCCGTGTCTCGAAGCAGGTACATCTCTTTTCAATCTGGATGGCCGCCATCGGCAGCCTGTTCTCGTCGATCTGGATTTTACTGGCCAACGGCTGGATGCAACACCCGGTCGGGCACATCATCAACCCTGAAACCGGCAACGCCCAACTGGTTGATATCGTCGCCCTGGTCACCAACCCCAAGGGCTGGCTCTTATTCCAACATGCCATCTCTGCCGGGATGGCGACCGCCGCCGTCCTGCTAATGGGCGTCAGCGCCTGGTACATCCTGCGCAAACGTGAACTGGATGTTTTCAAGCCATCTTTCACCACAGGGGCGATCGTCGGCCTGCTGGCGGCCTTTGCCCTTTTGATGACCGGTCACGAACAGGGCATGGAAATGCGCCTGTACCAACCAATGAAATTGGCTGCCTTGGAGGCCATCTGGGAGACCGAGCAACCGGCTTCCTTCTCGCTGCTGACCATCGGCAACCTGAGCGGTAAACAGGAAGTCTGGTCAATCCGGATTCCATATCTGATGAGCTTCCTGGCCTGCAACAACTTCGAGTGCGAGATTCGCGGCGTGAACGACTTGCAAGTCGAATATGAAGCCCTGTACGGCCCTGGCGACTACATCCCACTGATGGTCGCCACATACTGGTCGTTTCGCATCATGGTCGGCTTTGGATTCGTCCTGCTCGGTGTATCTGCCTTCGCTCTGCTGGTCGTTCTGCGCGGCTGGCCCGAAAAACTAACCCGCTGGCTGAAGTGGATGCCCTACACCATCCCACTGCCGTTTGCCGCTGGCGTAGCCGGTTGGGTGACCACCGAGATGGGACGCCAGCCCTGGGTCGTGCAGGGACTCTTGACCACCGCCCAGGCTGTTTCGCCCAACCTGACGGTTTTGGATGTCAGCATCAGCCTGGCCGGGTTTACGCTCATTTACAGCATCCTGACCGGCATCATGATCATGCTCATGCGCCGTTTTGCAATGGAAGGCACCGAGGCGGCCTTGAGAAAGTCGGTCGACGAAGCGACCCCGGTCACAGCCCTGCATCCCAACCTGGTCGGCGCACAGGATTAACCGCATCCTAACAGCCTTCGGTACGCTACACAGTCCCCCAAATTCCAGCCCGTCAAGAACACGGAACAAGCAACCAGAATTTGGGGGAAAATAATTTAATCGCACGCTTTGTCATATAATCAATTACATCCGTTACATTTGTCACATACAGATAATTACATCCTTCATATTTCCTAAATTCCCATAATGCTTACAATATTAGTAAAGGTTTAGTAAATCCGTAAACGTTTCTTTCTCAGAAAACCATGCTCAAAATCAACCGCCAAACCGATTATGCCGCGCGCGTCGTGCTTGCCCTTGCAATAAAAGGCGAGACGGCGCGTATTTCGTCGGCAACCATCCAGCGCGAGATGCAGATTCCGAAGGCCTTCATGGGGCGGATCGTGGCGCAGCTGGCGCAGGCCGGTTTGGTGCTGACCTTTGCGGGGCGGGACGGCGGCCTGAGCCTGCCCTGCCCTGCCGAAAACATCACCCTTTTGCAGGTGGTTGAAGCGTTTGAGGGTAGGTTGCTGCTTTCGGACTGTTTGCAGCCGACGGGTGATGGCGATTGTCCGTTCCTTAGCCGCTGCCCGGTTCGCTCGAAGTGGGGACGTGTGCAGGCGGCAATGGCGCGCGAGATGGCTTCCATCCATTTTGCAGAATTAGCGGAAGAAGCCCGCCAGGGCATTCCGGTATCATCCATTTTTGTTCTCCAACCCTGATTTCAAAGGAGTTTTTATGGACCCAATGACCCTTTCAAGGTGGCAATTCGGCCTGACGACCGTTTACCACTTCCTGTTTGTCCCGCTCACGCTCGGGCTGGGCTGGTTTGTAGCGTATATGCAAACACGCTACTATCAGACCCGCGATGAGAATTATCGCAAGATGAGCAAGTTCTGGGGCAAACTGTTCCTGATCAACTTTGCGATCGGCGTGGTGACCGGCATTGTGCAGGAGTTCCAGTTCGGCATGAACTGGAGCGAGTACAGTCGTTACGTCGGCGATATTTTCGGCGCGCCGCTGGCGATCGAAGCCCTGATGGCTTTCTTCCTAGAAAGTACCTTTTTAGGCATTTGGATTTTCGGCGAAGGAAAAGTGCCCGAGAAAGTGCACCTGGCCGCGATCTGGCTGGCGGCGATCGGCTCGAACCTTTCGGCGCTGTGGATTTTGCTGGCCAACGGCTGGATGCAGCACCCGGTCGGTTACGTGATCAACGAAGTCAATGGCCGCGCCGAACTGGTTGATTTCTTCGCGCTGATCAGCAATCCCAAGGGTTGGGTTTTCTTCTGGCACACCATTTCCGCCGGATTGGCGACGGCCTCGTTCTTGATCATCGGCGTGAGCGCCTACCATATCATCCGCAAGCAGCATCTCGAAGTTTTCAAACCCTCCTTCCAGATGGCGGCCCTGGTCGGCATTATCGCCAGCGTTTTGGTTTTCCTGGGCGGCCACGAACAGGGACAGTTCATGTTCCGCGAACAGCCGATGAAGTTCTCGGCCATCGAGGCCCATTGGGAAACCTCGGCTCCGGCTGATTTCTCGATCCTGACGATCGGCGACCTGACCGGCAAAGCCGAAATCTGGTCGCTGCGCACCAGCCAGATCGGTATTCCGGGCGTGCTTAGCTTCCTGGCCTGCAACAACTTCGAATGTGAAGTCAAAGGCGTCAACGAACTGCAAGCCGAGTACGAAGCCCTGTACGGTCCCGGCGACTACATTCCGCTGATGGTCGTGACCTACTGGACATTCCGCTTCATGATGACGGTTGGCCTTTTGATGATTGCGCTCTCGGCCTGGTTCCTGTGGGCAACGCGCGGCAAATACGAAAATGCAAAATGGATGAAATATGTTCCGTGGGTGATTGCACTGCCCTACATCGCCAACGCCAGCGGCTGGATCCTGACTGAAATGGGCCGCCAACCCTGGATCGTGCAAGGTCTGCTCAAGGTGGAAGATGCCGTTTCGCCAAACCTGACCACAGTTGACCTGCTGATCTCGTTGATCGGTTATGTGGTTATCTATGGTGCACTGGCGGGCGCGATGTTCCACCTGATGAAGAAATACGCCATCGCCGGGCCGGATGCAGCCGAGCACCATTCGGTGGATGTTGCTCCCGGTTTGGTCGGAGCGCAAGACTAGAGCGTTTGTCACTGCGAGCCGCCCGTTCTTGGCGGCGCGGCAGTCCCCTAGTGAATGGGAGATTGCTTCGTCGCTGTCCTTCGACTACAGCGCGAAGACCGCGCTTCCGCTCAGGACGCTCCTCGCAACACTTGCACCTGTGCGCAAGTGCAGGTGTGACATTGGAGAAAAAATCATGTCATACGAATTCCTGCAAATCCTTTGGTTCATCCTGATCGCCGTTTTGTGGATCGGTTTCTTCTTCCTCGAAGGCTTCGACTTCGGCGTGGGCATGCTGTTGCCCTTCCTCGGCAAAAAAGACCTCGAGCGACGCGCCATCATCAACACCGTCGGCCCGACCTGGGACGGTAACGAAGTCTGGCTGCTGACGGCCGGCGGCGCAACCTTTGCGGCTTTCCCGCACTGGTACGCAACCATGTTCAGCGGCTTCTACCTGGCCCTGTTCCTCTTGCTGGTCGGCCTGATCATTCGCGGCATTTCGTTCGAATACCGCTCAAAGGATGCCAGCCCCAAATGGCGTCACACCTTCGATTGGATGATTGCGGTCGGCTCCTTCCTGGCGGCCCTGCTGCTGGGCGCGGCCTTTGCCAACCTGGCGCGCGGCGTGCCGATCGACGAGAATATGATGTTCACCGGTAATCTGTTCACCCTGCTCAACCCCTACGGTCTGCTGGGCGGCGTGAGCACAGTCGCTGTCTTCCTGCTGCACGGCGCCAACTTTCTGGGCCTGAAACTGGAAGGCGAACTGAAAGAACGCGCTCACAAAACCGCCAAAACCCTGTGGATTGCCGCATCGCTGCTCTACATCGCCCTGGGCGTTTTCACCTATGTGGCTGGCTTCTGGGCACGCGGCTTCGTCAACCCCGGCATTGTGCCGATCGCGGCAGTGGTTGCGCTGCTGGTTTCCGGCTATTTCATTAACAAGAACCAGCACGGTTGGGCCTTCATCATGGTCGCGCTCAATATCGTACTGACCCAGGTGACGTTCTTCTCGATGACCTTCCCGAACGTGATGCTCTCGACCCTCAACCCCGATTGGTCGCTGACCATCTACAACGCCTCCTCCTCGCAGTACACGCTGACGGTCATGTCGGTGATCGCGCTGATCTTCGTCCCGATCGTGCTGGTCTACCAGGGCTGGAGCTACTGGATGTTCCGCAAGCGCGTTAGCGCCGATAAAAAATCGCTGGTCTACTAAACCCGGTAACCCCCAGGGAAAATTCCCTGGGGGTTTTTTCTTTGTATTTTTCGTAATTCTTTGTACGTAAAAGCACAAAACTGAGTAAAATAAACCGCAACAACAGGAGGCGATAAAACATGGTTGTTGCCGAGAACCAGGAAGCTCCCAAAATTACAGCGCGCAGCGATATTCCCGATTCATGGGGGGCAAACGGGCATTGCCCGGCCTGCGGAGCGGTTCCACTGGAAGTCATTCACATCCCCGATTTGCCGGATTATATGATCTGCCGCAAGTGCGAGCTGTCTTTCGAGTTGGCTGACAATACCAGCCAACTCCGCGTTAAGAACCTGCCGGACAACCTGGGATTCGCAGAAAGCGAACTGCGCTTTCACTGGGTGACTCCCGGGTCGATACGAAAATTGATCGAGAATCGCAGCGCATACCTGCAGAGAAAAACCGTCCCTGAAAACAAGGGAATTCTCACTGATGATGATGTTTGGGAACGGGCGCTTTCTTTTCATCGTTTGGGGAACAAACCCCAAAAAATTGCCTACGTCCTGATCCAGGCCGGGGCCAGCCGCGAGCAGGCCGATGCGGCGCTGGAGCGTTTGAAGCAATGGATTGTTCAGGATAGCAACCGCCAAAGCCGCAAACTGGCCTGGGTGGGCGGAATCGCAGCGCTCGTGGTGGCGCTGCTGTTTACCGGCTGGTTCATGCTGCTCGGACGGATCAGCGCCCGGCTGGATGAAGGCCTTGCCAATCCGGCAACCAACGGTGAGCCTGTCATCGCCCTGCGTTCTGCGGCGGATATTCTGCCAGACGCGATCAAGCCTGGGTTTTTGAAATCCGGCCCGGTCACGGTCAGCAACAGCGGCCCGAGTAGATCCCGCTGCCCATCCAATCCAAATGAGGCTGCCAAACTCTTTGGCGGCAGTGCCGGCGTCTGGCAGCGCGCCAGCCAGCCCGGAGCCTGGCAAATGGTGCACACGGGAGTTCCATCCACCATTCGCATTCCGGCCGGCATGGTTGGCGGTTATATCGACAACACAACCTTTATGTTCCTTTCGGCCAACGGCCCGGCCACACTCAAGAATATTAATTTTATTGCGATCGTGTGTGAGTGAAGAGAAAAACGGTAAGAAATCCTCCACAGGCTCCTAACCCGGACAAGCCAGAAGAGAAGACCCTAACCACGAAGGTCACGAAGGGGCACGAAGGAAAACCTTATCTGCTCTCACCTCGTGTTCCGTCGTTGCCTCGTGCCCCGCGTATTTTTTGGGGTTGTGGTAAATTCCTTACTTTTGGTGCAAGAATTTCACTAAAAAGCAAAAAATTCACCGCAAAGACGCGGAGAACGCAAAGAAATTCTAAAAAATCTGTAACTATTCAGCCCATGTTTTTGCTGTCGCTCACCATACTTTGTCATTTCGAGCCGCGTAGCGGCGAGAAATCTTAGCTGTCAGGGTGCAGATTTCTCCTCGCTGCCGCTCGTCGAAATGACAATCGAGGGCTGAATAGT
>JAKLPV010000210.1 GCA_022013685.1 Anaerolineae bacterium | reverse complement strand
GTTTATAGTCGCCTAAGTGTTTCCGAAAGATTTCAGCCACAGTATGTTGCGGCTTGGGACTGTCGGCCATCGTTATTCCATGCTATGCAAGCACTTTATGTTTTGACTAATGAGATAATAGAACAAATGTTCGTTCAACTATGTGTTTACCCGCCATTTCGCCGGTTAATAGCTTATGGACAGTATTTTGACGGCCTAAAATCCAAAATTAATGTAGGCATTAGGCCGCAATAGGTTAAAATTGAGTAGATAATTGTGTATATTTTAGCACAAGCGCTGGAGAAAATCAGATGCAAGAACAGTCTGTAACCCCTCAAAAAAGTAAAAAGCTGCTCGAACAAGTCAGCGATGCGTTGCGCGCAAAGCACTATTCCTACCGCACTGAACAGGCTTATGTTGACTGGATACGGCGTTATATTCTTTTCCACAAGAAACGCCACCCGAATGAAATGGGCGAAAACGAGATCAGCGCTTTCATCGTTTATCTTGCCACCGAACGAAAAGTTGCCACATCTACCCAAAACCAGGCTTTAAGCGCAATATTGTTTCTTTATCGTGTTGTCCTGGAAAAAGAGATTTGCCTGCCAAAAACCATCATCCATCCATCGCGCCCCAAACGCCTGCCAACCGTTCTCACCCACCAAGAGGCAATGGCGGTCATCAATAATATGCAGGGCAAACTGCGCCTAATGGCCAAAATCCTTTATGGCAGCGGCCTGCGTCTTACAGAATGCTTGCGACTGCGTGTCAAAGACCTTGATTTTGAAAGGCGCCAGATCATCGTTCGCAGTGGCAAAGGGGATGATGACCGCGTCACCATTCTCCCCGATTCGGTGATTGGCGAACTTAAAATAATCTTGCAGGATGTAAAAGCGCTTCATGAAAAAGACCTGAAAGAAGGCTATGGCGAAAGCGCCTTGCCCAACGCCTTGAATGTCAAATATCCCAACGCTGGAAGAGAATGGATTTGGCAGTACGTTTTTCCCGCTTCTCAACGTTCAATCGATCCACTGTCCGGGGTTGTTCGTCGTCATCATTTGGATGAGACGGTCTTGCAAAAGGCAGTTCGCCAGGCCGCTCAACTCGCAAAAATTGACAAACCCGTTTCCCCCCACACCTTTCGCCACAGCTTCGCTACCCATCTGCTCCAAAGCGGTTACGACATTCGCACCGTCCAGGAATTGCTCGGCCATAAGGATGTCAAAACCACCATGATCTACACCCACGTTCTCCAGCGTGGCGGCCTGGCTGTCAAAAGCCCGCTCGACGAATAAAAATCGTTCTATTCCCACTCTTCCGCATTGTACTGCCTGATCTTCTTGATCGCTCCGCGCTGCTTCTTGGCAGTGACGCGCGCGGCCCTGGCGGCCGTGCCGGGGCGGGTGGGCCGGCGGATTTTTGGCCGAACCAGCGCTTTGCGGATCAGGTCCTGCAGGCGCAGGATGGCGTCTGCCCGGTTTTGCTCCTGGGTGCGGTATTGCTTGGCCTCGATCAGGATTTCGCCATCGTTGGTCGCCCGCGCCCCGGCCAGTTTGAGCAGGCGCTCTTTAACATCCGCCGCCAGCGACGGCGAATTGGCCGCGTCGAAGCGCAGTTGCACTGCCGTGGCGACCTTGTTGACGTTTTGCCCGCCCGGCCCGCTGGCGCGCACAAATTCAACTTTGATTTCATCGTCAGGAATCGAGAGAATGGGGCTGATTTCGAGCATGAGTGAAGTATACCCCCTCCGGCGCTACGCGCCACCTCCCCCATTTTCGTAGAAAATGGGGGAGGCTGGGTGGGGGCGGGGGGAGGCCGGGAGGGGGGCTGCGCGGGGGTCAAAACATCAAATCATTGATCGTCTTGATCGTCTCGGGCGCAGGGCGCAGGTCTTTTTTGGTCAGGCGGTTGAGCGGCGTCTCTACCAGGTTGCTCACATCGGTCAGCGAAGGGCTTTCAGGCGCGACATACAGCAGGCCGGTGACCAGCCAGTCGTTGGCTGCGGCTTCTTCAAGCGCGCGCATGGCCTCGAAACGGTTGGTCGGATCGTAATCCTTGTCGAGCGCTTTCAGGATGATGGTCGAGCCGTCGTGCAGGGCCACCTCGCGGATCTCGCCGTGGATCATATCGGCTTCGAGTTTGATCTCCGGTTTGGGCGGCACATACGAGACGGTGCTTTGCGGTCCTTCTGAAGCCTGGTGGAAGGAAATATCGTGCAGCGGGTCTTCCTTGTCCTTGCCGAAACTGTACGAGTAATAGCTGTTTTCCAGGTTATTGAAGGTTACACACGGGCTGATGATATCGAGCACGGCGATGCCGTTATGTGACAGGGCCGCTTTTAACACTTCCTTGACCTGTTTGGCGTTGCCGGCAAACAGGCGCGCAATGAAGGTCGCGCGCGAGGCCAGGGCTTCCATGCAGATATCCACCGGCAGGTACAGGTTGGTGCCCTGTTTCTTGAGTTCCAGGCCCTTGTCGGCGGTGGCCGAGAACTGGCCCTTGGTCAGGCCGTAGACGCCGTTGTTCTCGATAATGTAAACCATGTTGATATTGCGGCGCATGGCGTGCTTAAATTGTCCCATGCCGATGCTGGCGCTGTCGCCGTCGCCCGAGATGCCCAGGCCCTTGATGCGGTGGTCGCCGAACAAGGCCCCGGTCGCCAGGGAGGGCATGCGTCCGTGCAGGCTGTTGAAACCGAAGGAACGATTCAGAAAGTAAGTCGGGCTTTTGCTCGAGCAGCCGATCCCTGAAAATTTGATGATCTTTTCAGGGACGACATTGGCCTCGTAGCAGGCCGCGATAATCTGGTTGGAGATCGAATTGTGGCCGCAGCCCTGGCAAAGGGTGGTCGGGTTGCCGCGGTAATCGTTTTTGCTTAAACCGACGCTGTTAACCTGGGCAGGTGCGCCAGCCATGGGGAGTGCTTCGCTCATATTATTTCTCCTCCTTTTCCAGGAGCGCAGGCCGAACCCATCGCGCGGTGGGGGCCAGGCCATCGTTGAAAGCAATCGAGACCAGCCGCGTGGCGTGTTCGGGGTGTTTGATGCTCAGCAGTTGCTGTAGCTGCCCATCGCGGTTCAGGTCGATCACATAAACACGCTCGTGGCTGGCGATAAATTTGCTGACTTCGTCGCTAAAGGGCAGGGCGCGCAGGCGCAGGTAGTCGCTTTTCAGGCCGTGATCGCGTTTCAGTTTGACACGCGCTTCTTCAACGGCCGGGTCGGTCGAGCCGTAGGCGATGATGCCAAAATCCGCGCCTTTCATTTTACTGAGCACCGGCCCGGGCAGGTATTGTTTTGCGGTAACGTATTTTTTCTTGAGCCGCTCCATGTTGGCGACCCACACGTCCGGCTCTTCAGAGTAACGCGCATCGGGGGTGTGCCCGGTTCCGCGGGTGAAGTAGGCGCTCAAGGGATGGGTGTTGCCGGGCAGGGTGCGGTAGGGGATACCGTCGCCGTCCGTATCCTTGTAACGGCCCCAGTTTGCGCCGATTTTTTCCAGGTCTTCTTCGCGCAGGATTTTGCCGCGGTCCATGGGGCTGTCGGGGTAGGTGAACGGTTCGCTCATCCACTGGTTCATGCCAAAATCCAGGTCGCTCAAAACATAGACCGGGGTCTGGATGCGTTCGGCGATGTCGAAGGCGCGCCAGCCGAACTCGAAGCATTCATGAATCGAGCCGGGCAGCAGGATGAGCGAGTCGATGTCGCCGTGACCCATATTGGCGACGAAAGCCAGGTCGCCCTGCGAGGTGCGGGTTGGCAGGCCGGTGCTGGGGCCCATGCGCTGCACGTCCCAGATGACGATCGGCACTTCGGCGAAGTAGGCCAGGCCGGCATACTCGGTCATCAGGCTCATGCCAGGGCCGGAGGTGGAGGTCAGGGCGCGCAGGCCAGCCCAGCCTGCGCCGACGCACATGCCGATGGCGGCCAGTTCATCTTCCGCCTGAACGACGGCAAATGTGTTTTTGCCGTCCTCGGTCTGGCGCAATTGTGGCAGGAATTCGTTAAGTCCCTCCGCCAGGCTGGAAGCCGGGGTGATCGGATACCAGCCGACAAACTGCACCCCGCCATAGATCGAGCCAAGCGCGGCGGCCGTGTTGCCATCCGCCATGATCAGCCCCTCGGTTTTGTCCAGCGGTTTAACGAGGTAAGGATCGCTCTTGGTCAGGTTGGCGGCCGCCCATTCTGCGCCCGCCCGCACCATGCTCATGTTGAGCGAGACTGGTTTTTCCTTGTTCTTGAAATGGAATTTGAGCGCCATTTCGATTTTGGTTTGGTCGATGCCGATCATCTCGGCCAGGATGCCGACATAAACCATATTGGCGACCAGGTCGCGCAGGTTGGACGGGATATCCGGGTTCGAACGCACCAACTGCTTGACCGGCATCGGGTAGATGCTGATGTCGTCGCGGTTGATGGGTAGTTTTATATCGTCGGCGTAGAAAAATGCCCCGCCGGGAGTCACGTCTGCCAGGTCGCGCACGAATGAAGCAGGGTTCATCGCCACCATGATCTCCTGTTCCTCACGCCGGGCAAGGAATCCCTCGCCGCTAACCCGGATGGTATACCAGGTTGGCAGGCCCTGGATGTTGGATGGGAACAGGTTCTTGCCCGATACGGGGATTCCCATTTTGAACAGGGCGCGCAACAGGGTGGTGTTGGCTGTCGAACTGCCGGAGCCGTTTGCGGTGCCTACCGTTATTGAAAAATCATTCACAATCTGTTTTTTTGTCATATACTCCTCGGCTGAGAAATATTATTTGAGTGTGTTTCGCTTCAGTTGAATGAAATGCAGATGGTCGAGTAGCCGGTGATTCTCCGGCGTATCGAGACCCAATATCGGCGGTGGTTTCGATACGGTGACTGAAGAACGTCGCCTACTCAACCACCTTTCAACTCAAATGAAACACGCCAGTATTATTTGGCAGGGCGGTTGTACAGGTGGTAAATCAGGTCAGTATGTTTGACCAGCGCCGTGTAGCCCTCGTCGTAATTTTTGTTCACAATGGCATCCACCATCTGGCGGTGGTACTGCCATACTTCTTGCAGGTAATTAATATCGTTATAAACGTTTAAGCCAATCGCCTCGTATGCCTCCCAGTAAGCTTCCAAAACGCCGCTGACAAACAAATTGTCAATATGGCGAAAAATGGTCAGGTGTAATTGTTTGTGTTCTTCGTGCGGGATCTGGATCGGCGCGCCATGCAGTTTGTTTGTCGCCCGCGCGATCAGGTTTTGTAGAGTTTGCTGGTCTTGCTCGGTTAATTGATGCACAGCTTCGTGCCAGTAGGCCGCTTCAAGATGACGGCGCAGGTCAGAAAACGCCATGAAATGGGAATCATCCAGGTTCATGGCATAACCGAGGCTCTTGCGAATGGTCGGCAGGAAGGTGTAAGGCAAACGGCGGATGCCGGTGCGTGGGCGCACATCCACCAAACCGAGCGCCCGCGCCACTTCGAGCTGTTCCCTTAAAGTGGCGACGGAAATTCCCAGCTCGAGGCTGAGTTCTGTCAACGCTGGCAGGCCGGTCTCCGCTTCGGGGTGCGCGGCCAGGTAGCGCATAAACTCTGAAATATTCGCCTGTGAGTTACGTTCACGTAGCATAAACGCGCCTGAAAAGTTCCGAATATGGTTGGATGGAGAGTTGATTAATCAGATTATTACTATGAATATATCATTTTCAATCTTGTGGGTCAAGACAAAAAAATCACCCGGGTTGGGTGATTTTTCGATAATCATCATTTCAGGCGTCTTTGAGCACTTCAAGGGCCGAGGCCGCCATCAGCGCCGACCCGCGCACCAGCACTTCCTCGTCGAAGTCGAATTTGGGGTGGTGATGGCCGAAGTTCAGGCCGCGCGCCTCGTTATTCGAGCCGACAAAGAAATACGTTCCGGGAGCTTTTTGCTGAAAGAAGGCGAAATCTTCAGAACCCATGGTGACATAGGGGCTGGTATCGGGCGTTTCAGCCGGGAAGACAGTTTTGGCTGCGCGCAGGACGCTTTCAGTTGTGGCGGCGTCGTTGATCACCGGCGGGGTGATCTCGCTGATCTCGATTTTGGCCTGGCATTGCATGGCCGCAGCGATGCTGTGAATGATCTCTTCAAAACGGCGGTGGACGAGCGCGCCAACTTCCGTATCGAAAAAGCGGATGGTGCCGCTCATTTCAACCTGCGGCGGGATGACGTTGAAGGCGTCTCCGCCGTGGATGCTGGCTACCGTTACCACGGCCGCTTTTTGGGCGTCGACGTTGCGCGATACGATGCTTTGCAAGGCGGTCACGATCTGGGCCGCGGCCAGCACTGGGTCGATGCTCAAGTGCGGAATCGCCCCGTGGCCGCCTTTGCCGTTGAGGGTGATCTTGAACGAGGAAGCGCCCGCCATGACAGGCCCGGCGGCGATGCCGACCCAGCCGAGCGGTTTGCCGTTCCAGATGTGCAGGCCCAGGGTGCGCACTGGGGCGGGGCCTTCCATTGCGCCTTCCCTGACCATCGTTTCTGCGCCGCCCATGCCTTCTTCGGCGGGTTGGAAAACCAGTTTGAGGGTCCCGGCGAAATTTTCGCGTTGGGCGTGCAGCAGCCTGGCAACCGTCAGGCCGATGGCGGCGTGACCGTCGTGGCCGCATGCGTGCATCAGGCCGGGGGTTTGCGAAGCGTACTCCGCGCCGGTATCTTCTGTGATCGGCAGGGCGTCAATGTCGAAGCGCAGCATGACCACCGGGCCGGGCTGTGCGCCTTCGATCAAGCCGATAACGCCGGTTTTGGCGATGCCGGTCGAGACTTCCAGGCCCAGTTCACGCAGTTCTTTGGCGATGATGCCGGAGGTGCGCACTTCCTGGAAACCAAGTTCGGGGTGGATGTGAAAGTCTCGCCGCAGGGCCTGGGTGTAGGGGAACAGGGCTTGGGCTTGCGAATACAGGTCGGTCATAAGGAGTCTCCTGTGTGGGGAAAATTGGCTTTTTCAAAAAACGCATATTTGATGTCATTGCGAGGAAGCCACAGGCTGACGACCCAGCACCTGCGGTTCTGGGCAGGTGAGCAATCTCCCGTTTAGCGAGAGTGTCTTATCAATTAGTTTTTGTTGATTAAGCGGAGATTGCTTCGTCGCTGCCCTTCGACTTCGGCGCAAACACCGCGCCTCCGCTCAGGACGCTCCTCGCAATGACAGGTTGAATCTGAGATTTGTTGAATTTGTCCAACGAAAAATACTCAGGCAGCTGCTCGAGCGCCTTGCCCAGGCGGGTGCCGGGCCAGGTGATCAGCGAGCCATCCAGCAGGCGGATGCGCCCGTTCTGGATGGCGGGCGTTTCGGCCAGCAGGTTTTGCAGTTCGGCCAGGTGGCTTTCGTCAAAAGCAAACGGCTCGCTGGGCAGCAGGATCAGTTCGGGCTGCGCGGCGCGGATCTCTTCGAGGCCCACGCGCGGATAGCGGGTATCGCGCCCTTCGGGAGCCTCCCCGGCTTCGTTTTTCAGGTCGGCTTCGAGCGGGTAGCGGCGTTGGCGGGTTGCAAAAACATTTTCGCCGCCGAAAACGGCCAGCAGGTCGCTGGTGTAGGTTTCGGCATTGCAGGTCATGTACCAGGGTTGGCTCTCCTGTTCCCCGCGCCAGATGGGGCAAAAAACGCGCAGTTGCGGCCCGTCGGGGGTCACGGCGTGGGCAAATTCGACGCCGCGCTCGAGCATATCGACAGCGATGTAGGCATAGCGGCTCTGGAAAATATCGGCCAGGTGGCGCAGGTCTGCCAGGGTTTCATCCACTGTTTTGGGGAAGGTCAACCAGACGGGTATTTCGGCGGCTTCGAGGGCGTTTATAACCGCCGGGGTGTTCTCCTCCTGGCTGGCAATGACCAGCTCCGGCTGCAAGGCCAGGATGTCTTCGATGCGGGCGTTCTTCGTCCCGCCGACCTTTTTCAGCGCGGATACTTTCGCAGCCGGGTGAACGCAGTAATCGGTAATGCCGACGACTGAATCGCCAAAACCGAGGTCGAACAGGCTTTCGGTCATGGATGGGACGAGGGAAATGACGCGTTTGGGCGGGGTGAGGAATTCCATAGATTTAATGAAGAATGCAGAATGCAGAATGAAAAAAGAAACCAGGTGCTGAGCGGAGGCCGAAGGCCGCAGTCGAAGCACTTTTGACGATGATTTTATGAAGAATCGCCCTTCGACTTCGCTATCGCTCCGCTCAGGGCTTGATTTTATCTGAAAACTAGGCGCCTGAACTTTTCTTCGTATCTCGGGTTTTCTGGCGTGCTGTCTTCGCTGTGGCGGGCGCGGATGCGTTCTTCGAGCTTGGCCGGGTCGCCGATTTGGGTCTTATGTTCTTTTATGGCGGAGATTTTGGCGTCCCAGTGCTCGCTCACGTCCAGGCTGACGTTGGGCTGGCTGGTGAGCGAAACCCAGGCTTCGCGCGGGGTGTAGGGGGCCAGCCCCTCGTCTTTGAGCAGTTCAGGGAAGAAATTGTGATTCCCGGCGGCGGGGAAAAGCGCATCCAGTACGATCTGGCCGGCGGCGCGGTGGTCGGGGTGGTTCAGGCCGTAGCTGCTGGTCGGGAACAGGTTTTGCGGGTCGCAGGTTACAACCACGTCCGGTTGTTCCTGGCGGATGATACGCACGATCTCACGGCGCAAGGCCAGGCTGGGGACGAGATAGCCGTCGGGTTGGTTGAGCCAGCGAATGCCGGTTACGCCAAAGTGCGCGCCAGCGGCCTGCTGTTCGGCGTGGCGCAAGGCGCATAGTTCTTGCGGGTCAAGCTGCAGGTCGTTCGTTCCCTTGTCGCCGCAGGTCAGCAGGCAGTAGCGTATTTCGTGTCCCGCCAGCGCCCAACGCGCCAGGGTCGCTCCGCAAAAAAATTCCGGGTCATCTGGGTGCGCCAGAATGACCAGGATTTTTTGTCGTTCAGGCCAGGATAGATCAGGGTTGTCCATCCGGGCCTTTCTTGGGCTTGCGGCGGAAGGGTTTGCGCCGGTTGGTGCGGTTTTCGGGTTTGCTGTCGGGCGCGCTGGCAGGTTGTCCGCCCGGCTTGTTTTGGGGGCGGTTATCCTGTTTCGCGGCTGGACGGTTGTTCTGCTGGCGCGGGCCGCGATTTTCCTGCCTGCCTGCCGGACGGTTTTCGCGTTCTTTGGCGGGGCGGGCGGGCGGCTCGGCAATCTGGTTTTCCGGTTCTGTGGCTATCTGCTCATCCGCTTGTCCGGTCATCCGCTTGTCCGCTTCCAAATCTGTTCCCGCGCCGGTTCTCGCTTTGCCGCAGTCACAGCCGCCGCCTTCGTGGCGGTCACAGGGCGCGGCAGATTTGCGCCGCAGGGCTTCGAGTTCGTCCCAGGGTTCGAGCACATCACGGTGGAATTCTTTCCACAGCGGGCGGTCTTGTGGATTTTTCGCGGGCAGTTCGACCAGTACGGCGTTGCGCATCGGGAAGATGTCGATGACCTTGCCTTCGCCTTCGGGGCTGATGACGCGTTTGTTGCGCTTGGGCAGTTCCTTGCGGGCGGCGACGTATTGCTCGTATTCGTAGATCAGGCAGCAGCGCAGGCGTCCGCACATGCCGGTGATTTCGGAGGGGGTCAGTGAGATGCCCTGTTCTTTTGCCATTTTGATCGAGATCGGGCTGAACTCGGTCAAAAATTTGGAACAGCAGCGCGTTTCGAGACCGCAGGCGCCCATGCCGCCGAGCATTTTTGCCACATCGCGCGGGCCGATCTGGCGCATGTCGACCTGGGTTTCGCTGAACATTTTTTGCATGTCTTTGCGCAGCGATTTCAGGTCTACTTTTTCATCCTTTTCGTCGTTTTCGGTGGCGAACATGAAGGTCAGGCGTGTGCCATCGAAGGAGTATTCGGCGGAGATGATTTTGACGGACAATTTCAATTCGGCAGAGCGGGCGCGGCATTCGATCATCGCGGCGGTCTGTTTATGGGCCCAGGTCTGGCGCAGGAGCAGGTCGGCGGCGCTGGCGCGGCGCTCGATCGGTTTCCAATTGCCGTCAGGCGGCAGGCTGGGGCTGGCGACTTGTTGGATGACTTCCCCAATTTGCCGTCCGCGCGTGGTTTCAACGATGACGTGCTCGCCTACTTTTAGTAGTTCGGCGAGATGCGAAGCGTCGAAATGATATATTTTTCCAATTTTGCTAAAGCGGATACCGTAAATGTTTGGTTGCATGAGGCTGTCTAAAATCCAGAATGTAGAATGCAGGCGCAGGATGAAAAACTTCTTAATTCTTTTACCGGGGCGCTTGCATTCTGACTTTTATATGATGCTGATCGGAACGCTGCTATCGCCGCTGAGCGCGGCTATGCTGACTTTTGCGGCCACTGCTTCGGCGACGGCGATCAGGGCTTTGGCGGCGTCGCTTTGCGGGTCGCTGATAACGATCGGTTTGCCCGAGTCGCCGCCAATGCGCACGGTCGGGTTCATCGGGATGCCGCCCAGGAAGGGCACATCGTAATGTTTTGCCATGGCTTCACCGCCGCCTTCGCCGAAGACATCCATCTTCGAGCCATCGGGAAGGGTCAGGTAGGACATGTTTTCGACCACGCCGATGATCGGCACTTCGAGCTGCTTCATCATCTCCAGGCCGCGGCTGGCGTCTTCAATCGAGACGGCCTGCGGCATGGTGACGATCACAACGCCGGTCAGCGGCAGGGCCTGGGCCAGGGAAAGCGGCGCGTCGCCGGTTCCCGGCGGCAGGTCGATGATCAGGTAATCCAGTTCGCCCCACTCGACATCCGAAAGGAACTGGCGGATGGCGCTGTTGAGCATCGGGCCGCGCCAGATGAGTGGCTGTCCCGGTTTGGTCAGGAAGGCCATCGACATCATCTTGACCCCGTAATTTTCGGCGGGGATGAGTTTGTCCTCGCGCGGGGCGGGCATGCGCGGTACGCCCATCATGGTCGGGATGTTGGGACCGTAGATGTCGGCGTCCATCAAACCGACGCGTGCGCCGCTTTTGGCGAGTGAAACGGCCAGGTTGACCGAAACGGTTGATTTGCCGACTCCGCCTTTGCCGGATGCGACCGCGATGGCGTTGCGGATGGGGGCGGTGACGATTCCGCGCATGCGGCCATCGTGAGGGACGTCTGAATCCAGTTTGACGCGCACGGTTTTCGCGCCGATGGCTTCAACGGCCTCGCGCGATTCTTTTTCGATTTTGCCCTTGAGCGGGCAGGCCGGGGTGGTCAGCATGACGGTGAAATCAACGCTGTCGCCTTCGATTTTAATGTCGCGCACCATGCCGAGGGTCACTAAATCCTGGTGTAGGTCGGGGTCCTGTACTTTGCTGAGTGCCGCCAAGACGGCATCACGGGTAATTTGAGTCATTGTTTCTATGCCTTTTAGGAATGAAATATTTGTTATCACGATTGTGTAGTCAACAATTTATCGTCCTTCGACTTCGCTTACTTACATAAATTATTGCCGTCCTGAGCGGAGGGCGGAGCGCATTTTGCGTAGCCCGTAGTCGAAGGACGCTCCGCTCAGGACCTGAGAAGCCCGCTAATCGGACTTGTAGTGCCTGATTATACCTTGTAACCTTGCACAATCAAAACCCCCGCCCCAACCAAAAGCAGCCCCCCGATTTCTTTGACGCTCAGGGTTTCTCCCAGGAAGACCCAGGCGAGAAAGGCGATCAGCGGCATCATCAGGTTGAGAATGATGCTCGATTCCACCGGTGAAAGGGTACGCTGGGTCTGGTTCCACAGGGTGTAAGCGAAGGCCGTATTGACCAGCGCCATCCAGGCGATGATGCCCCAGTCGCTTAAAGAGGGGTTACCGAAACCATAGAGCAACCCGCCGGAGAGCAGCATCAGCCCCGAGCCGATACCCATGCTGACGAAGGTAATCGTCAGCGGTGAAAGGTGGCTTTGCAGGTTGATGCGGCGTCCCATCAGGGTCGAGGCAGAGTTTGTGGTCAGCGCCACCAGCGCGGCGACAATCCCGGCCAGGGCCAATCCGCCTTCGACGATCGGCAGGAAGTAAAGCAGGGTTCCGCCCAGGCTGAGGGCGATTCCGAACCATTGCATTTTGCTTGCCCGTTCATGCCACCAAAAAACGCTCATCATCCCCACCACTGCCGGGGACAGGTTCAAAAGCAGGCTGACCGTGGCCGAGGGCAGGTAAGCCAGGCTGATGAACTGGGCGCTCTGGGCAAAAGTGTAAATGACCACGCCCAGCAGGGCCAGGGTCAGCCAGTCTTGGCGTGTGAGCGATTTCAGGATGGCGCGTTCGCGCGGACTGGCCAGCACGGCCGGGAGCAGAAAGAGAAAAGCCATGCCGTAACGCATCCCGGCGAAACTCAGGGCGGGCAGGTCGTTGCGCAGGCCAATTTTGATCAGCACCCACGAAGTTGACCAGAGCACGGTCACCAGCAGAGCTTGCAGCAGGGCGGTCAGTCGATTGGAGGGCGGCATAGGCTGTCGATTTTACCTGCTAACACGAAACCGTGAAATCCTTGACATTCTCTTGTGGTGGTGATAAATTAGGGGCTGTTGTTAATCCAGTTCTAATGAAAGGAGCGCGTTTTATGTTTAGTAAATTAGCCACGGTCGTTGTTTCAGTCCAAGCATGGGCGCGCTTGCCGTTTTAACCGTTTAACTTCCTGAGTTACACGGCCACGGGTGCGCACATGCCCCGTGGCTTTTTGATTCCTTGAATTTTGAAGGAATAGCCGCGCGTTTTGCCGTACCTGCAAAGCGCCAGGCTTGAACAAGACTGCCAGCCACGGGATATTCTCGTGGCTGGCTTTTTTATTTGTATTGTTTAGGAAGTGTACCCTTGAACGTTTTAATTAATTCCAACGACTCCAACCGTGGCGTCGTTATCAAAAAGACAACAAATTCTTACGATATCCAGTCAGGCAAATCTGTTTTGACCTGCACTCTTTCAACAAAGCTGAAATACCAATCTGACTCAGACCCGGTGGCGGTTGGCGACGTCATCTGCTGGAACGATGCCGGGCAGATCAGCGAAGTGCTGCCGCGCCGGAACCAACTGTCCCGACGTTCGGCGGTGCCGATGCCGGGAGCGCATGCCCATGAACAGGTCATCGCCGCCAATGTAGACCGGGTTGTGCCGGTCTTTGCGGCAGCCAGCCCGAAACCGGCCTGGCACCTGCTTGACCGCTACCTGGTCTCCGCCGAAAGCGCGGATATCCCCGGCCTGGTGGTCATCACCAAGATGGACCTGGTCGAAGGCAGGCCCGAAGCGGGTGAAATCCGCTCAGTCGCAGCCGAGTACCAGGCCTGCGGGTATGAGGTTATCCTGACCAGCGCGGAAACCGGCGCGGGGTTGGATGACCTGTGCGCGGCGTTGTCCGGCGGACTGTCAGTCTTTGTCGGCAAATCCGGTGTGGGCAAAAGCTCCCTTCTGAACGCCATCGAGCCGGGGCTGGGACTGCGCGTGCAGGCCACCAACCAGATCACGGGCAAGGGCCGCCACACCACGACCCATATGGAGATATTCCAAACCGAGTCGGGCGCGGTCATCGTCGATACGCCGGGCATCCGCGAGTTTGGCTTGTGGGGCATTGACCAGGCCGACCTGGCGCTGTTTTTCCCCGAAATGCGGCCCTGGGTCGGGAAGTGTAAATTCGGTCTGGGCTGCCGGCATGACCAGGAGCCTGGCTGTGAGATCCGGTTGGCGGTTGGGCGCGGCGAGATCAGCCCGTACCGTTACCAGAGTTATTTGAAATTGAAGGATGAAACATGAGAACCAGCTTTATTACCCAACGCACGTACACCCGCTCGAGCGGGTTGAAAAATACCTTTGGCGATTTTACCTGTATGCACTGTTGTAATTTCGTCTCGGCGGATGCTGCGCTTTCAGGCGTGCATAACCGCAACCACTGTCCGTACTGTCTGGCCTCGCGCCACCTGGACCTGTTCGAAGCCGGTGACCGGCTTTCAGCTTGCAAGGGTGCGATGCTGCCGGTCGCCCTGACCTGGAAGCGCAGCCCGAAGAAATACGCCCGCCCCGGCGACGGTGAACTGATGCTGGTTCACCGCTGCCGGGACTGCGGCAGGCTGTCGATTAATCGCATCGCTGCTGACGATGACAACGCGCTGATTCTGTCGCTGTTGCACGCTGCTGCCAACCTTGACTGCCAGACTTTCGATGCCTGTACCAGCGTCGGGATTCAAATCCTGGGCAGGGCCGATACCAGCCTGGTGACGCGATGTTTGTTCGGGCAGAATTAATCACTTGTAAAGAAAATCTGACATTACTGGACAGAAACCCTCGCCTCGGCTAAACTTGACACGTTATTCTTGTAGTGAAGGAGCACTTATGGATTTCAAAAACGATGATTCCCTGACCCGGCGCATGGCTATGCTAAAACAGCGTGCCCAGGCGATGCGAGACCATGATTTTTACTTCTACAACCAGCCGATACAGGAACTTCGTGGCGGGGCGCGGGTCTTGGTCAATGGCCGCGATATGAGCATGTATGCTTCGTATAGTTATCTGGGGCTAATCGGCCATCCGCGGATCAACGAAGCTGCCAAACGCGCAGTCGACAAATTCGGCACGGGTACGCACGGCGTACGCACCCTGGCCGGGTCGCTGACCCTGCACCGCGAGTTGGAAGAGACAATTGCCGATTTCAAACAGACCGAAGACGCCATCACCTACACATCCGGCTACGCCACCAACTTGACCGCCATCTCGACCCTGATGGGGCGCGGCGACTACGTTCTTTCGGATAAACTCAACCACGCTTCGATTGTCGATGGCTGCATGATGTCGGGCGCGGAGTTTCGCCGTTTCCGTCACAACGATATGGACGATCTCGAGAAGCGCTTTCAGCAAATCCCCGCGGGTGTGACCAAGATGGTTGTAGCCGACTCGGTCTTCTCGATGGACGGCGACATCATCGACTTGCCGCGCATGGTGGAATTGTGCCGCAAATACGATGCTTACCTGATGATGGACGAAGCCCATTCGGTGGGTGTGCTTGGCAAGACCGGGCGCGGCATCGAAGAGCACTTCGACATGGTCGGCGCGATCGATATCAAGATGGGCACACTCAGTAAGACCATTCCTTCGGTTGGCGGATACATTGCCGGCAAAAAGGAATTGATTGATTACCTGCGCCACGGTTCACGGGCTTACATCTTCTCTGCTGCCCTGCCGCCGGCTCAGGCTGGCGCCGCCATGGAATCCTTCAAGGTCATCCTGGACGAACCCTGGCGTATGGAAAAACTGTGGAAGAATACCCGCCAGTTCATCGACGGGCTGAAAGGCATGGGCTTCGACACCATGCTGACCGACACTGCGATCGTGCCCGTCCTGTGCGGCACTGATGAACGGGCCTTCGCCCTGACTCAGGCCTGCCAGCGCCAGGATGTCTTCGTCCTGCCGGTGGTTTCGCCAGCGGTGCCTGAAGGTTTATCGCGTCTGCGGGCCACCGTCACCGCCGCGCACGAAACGGACGAGATCCAGTACGCGATGGATGTCATTGAAAAAGCTGGCAAGGAAATCGGGATTATTTAGGAAACGACCTTGTTAAAAGCAAAGAACCTGCCTCAAACGAGGCAGGTTCTTTTTATTATCTGCTTCGCAGCCCGGTCAGTTGTGTCTTGGCCAGGATGTGGCCTTCCATGGCGGCCAACACATCTTTCAATGTCGCGCCTTCTTCCAACTCAAGTGTGGCATCCAGAGCGTAGAGCGTGAAAACATAGTGATGCGTCCCGCCGGGCGGGCACGGGCCGCCGTACCCCTGGCTGCCAAAGTCGTTCTGGCCTCTGTCTCCGATTTCTGGCCCGGCGATGGTTTCGGGCAGGCTCGTCACCTCTGCCGGGATATTGAACTGCACCCAGTGAATCCAGTTTCCACCGTCAGGGTCGACCAGGGTAACCGCAAAACTACCGGTTTCGGCTGGCGCACCGGCCCATGCCAGGGTCGGGGAGTAGTTTTCGCCATCGCACTGGCCGCCCATTTTGTAGGTATATTTATCGGCCATTTCTTCCCCATCTTTAAAGGCCGGGCTTGTCAAGGTGAATGAGGCAACAGGCGTACTTCCTGGCGAATCATTCGTTGATGTAGATTCTGGCGCATCAAGACTAGGCAGGGTTTCCGGGGTATCTTTGGTTGGAGCGGCCAAGGGTGGCTCTGCAACCTGGTTGGCAGTACAAGCCGTGAACAGGATTAGCAGCCAGGGTAATAGAATCTGTGGGAATCGGCGCGTTGGTCTCATTATTCTCCTCCATTCTTTGATTTGCTTCTTGAATATTTATGATATTTTTCTTATATATCGCGATTAGAATGTAGATTGTATACTTAAAATTCTAACCGAGAACCAAATTTAAAAGTGGAGAGATAGATTATGAAATGGCAATGGAAACTTGGAACTTTTGCGGGCATTGATGTTTTCATCCATGCCACCTTTCTGTTGATTGTTGGCTGGTTTGGCCTGAGCTACTGGCTGCAATCGGGTACGCTTGCGGCTGTCTTGGAGGGGATTGCCTTTATCCTGCTCCTGTTCCTGTTCGTGACCCTGCACGAGTACGGGCACGCCCTGACCGCCCGCCGCTACGGCGTCCGCACCCGCGACATTACCCTGTATCCGATGGGCGGGGTGGCCCGCCTGGAGCGTATGCCCGAAAAGCCGATCCAGGAATTGTGGGTGGCGCTGGCTGGCCCGGCGGTCAACGTGGTGATTGCGCTTGGGCTGTTCATCTTCCTGCTGCTGACCAATACCCTTGTGCCCCTCAACCAACTGACCCTGACAACCGGTTCCTTCGTCGAGCGCTTGCTGCTCGTCAATGTCTGGCTGGTGGCTTTCAACCTGTTGCCCGCTTTCCCGATGGATGGCGGCCGCGTTTTGCGCGCTATCCTGGCGATGAACATGGATTACGTCCGCGCCACCCAGATCGCCGCGACGATTGGCCAGGGCATGGCGCTCCTGTTTGGGTTTATCGGCTTGTTCAGCAACCCCTTCCTGCTATTTATCGCCTTCTTTGTCTGGATGGGCGCTTCGCAGGAGGCCAGCATGGTGCAAATGAAGAATGCCCTGGGTGGGATTCCTGTCACGCGCGCCATGCTTACCAACTACCAGACACTTTCACCGCGCGACTCGCTTTCGCGCGTGGGTGACCTGATTTTGGCCGGGTCCCAGCACGACTTTCCGGTGGTGGAGGATGGCCGGGTGCTGGGAATTGTCACTCGCGATGATTTCCTGTCCGCGCTGACCCGCCAGGGACAAAATGTGCCTGTTTCGAGCGTGATGCGTTCCGGCCTGCCCGAGGTGGATTCCTATGAGATGGTCGAGAGCGCCCTGATGCGCATCCAGGAAAGCGGTGCGCCGGTTTTGCCGGTCACCCATGCCGGGCAGTTGGTCGGCTTGATCAATGCCGAGAACATCACTGAATTTCTGATGATTCGTTCTGCGCTCAAAGCCAGTTCGGTGATTGTGATTAATTCCCAGTAAGTCTCTGTATCAAAAATAAGCGCTGCCTGGAAGATACAAGCCGGGCAGCGCTTTTGTATTGGCGCAACTTCTCAGTCTTCAACCAATGCTTCCGGTTCAAGCGGCTTGTGCGGCTCGACCTTGAGCAGTTTGAATCCTGCCTGCACGGAAGGGCCGATCAGCACGGCGAAGACAAGCGTCCCGATGCCGGCCGGGCCGCCCAGCAGCCAGCCGATCGCGACCACTGTCACCTCGATGATGGCGCGCGCCACGCGGATGCTGACGCCGGTCGTGCGCCGGATGGCCAGCATCAGGCTGTCGCGCGGCCCCGCGCCCGCATCCACGCCGATGTAGATGGCGCTGGCCAGGCCCATCGCCGCGATCGCGCCCAGCAACATGGGGATTTGCAGGAGCAGGTTGCCCTGAACGGAGGGGATCAGCCAAAGCGACAGGTCGATCCACGGGCCGACGCTGAGGATGTTTGCCAGCGTACCCCAGCCGATTTTTTCACGCAGGATCAGCGATCCCAAAAGCACCAGGAAGCCCATCAAGACCGTGACTGTTCCGGGGGTAATACCGATAATTTTTGAAAGCGCCACTTCAAGCACAGCCCAGGCGCTTGTGCCCAGGTTGGCGCGGATCATGGTCGCAATCGCAAAGCCGAAAATGGCAAAACCAACCTGAATGATAAGAAACTCTTTCCAAAACGTTTTCCAGCGGATCGGTTTGAACATGTTACTCCTTTGACAAGAATCGCCCCATCATATCACGCCCGTAAAAAAAAGAGCCGTTGCGCTATCCATGCAACGACTCTCGTGCAGCGTTCTGCTTATTTCGTCAGGCGCTTTATTTCGTCGCGCGCATCCAGCGCGTTGCCGATCAGAATCGCAAACACCAGATAGACAACCGCGATTAAAATCCCACCCAGGATGCTCCAAAGTGTATCCAAGAGTGACGATAAAATACTCGTTGCCACTCCGCTGATCAGCACTGCCCAAAAGACTGAGCGCCAGACACGCGGAATATCCTGCCAGGCCTGTTTGAGCGAGACGCTCCTGTCGACTTTGCGCTCACGTTCGGCGCTGGCTTGCTGGCCTTTACGGACCTTGACCAGCGGATCGCGGGCAGCCAGTTGGCGCTCGCGCAGGCGTTTAAGTCGTTCCTGTTCATCAGACATGGCACACTCTCCTGAAAAAAAGTATAGCACCACTCCCCGGCGAAATCCATCCCTTGTTTATGGGCTCTCTGATAATTTGCCGTAAAGAAGGCCGCATTTTGGGGTATGAGCGCGCGTACGCGCGCTCATACCCCAAAATGCGGGGGCCTATCACTGGAATTCCTAAAGAGCCTGTTTATGATAAACTCGACTAATGGCATCCATCATTCTAAAACTTGAACGTGAAAAATCACTCTTGCGCCGTCACCCGTGGGTCTTTTCGGGCGCAATCGGACAAGTCAACGGCAACCCGGCTTCCGGCACGACGGTTGATGTGCGCGCCGCCGATGGCGCATTTTTGGCGCGCGCTGCTTACTCGCCCTCATCCCAGATCCGGGCGCGGGTCTGGAGTTTTGACCCGGACGAAGTGATCGATGTGGATTTTTTCCGGCGACGGATCTCAGCTGCGCTCGCGCGGCGGACGATCTTTTTCTCTTCCCTCCATTTTCCGCAGGCAAATGGGGGGAGCGAGGGGGGTGTTACTGATGCCTTTCGCCTCGTCCACGCCGAATCGGACAGAATCCCCGGGTTGGTGGTCGACCGTTATGGGGATGTGCTTGTCATGCAGATCCTGACTGCCGGCTGTGAGTTTTGGCGCGAGACCCTGGCCGACCTGCTGCTCGAAGCGACCGGCGCAACAGCCATCTACGAACGCTCCGATGCCGATGTGCGCGAGTTGGAAGGTTTGCAGCCGCGAGTCGGCTTGCTGCGCGGTGTGCTGCCAACTACGCGCCTGACGATCAACGAATACGGTTTGAAATTCCTGGTCGATATCGAACATGGCCACAAGACCGGTTTCTACCTCGATCAGCGCGCCAACCGCAACCGGGTCGGCCAACTGGCTGCCGGGCGGGATGTGCTGAATTGTTTTTGCTACACAGGCGGGTTCAGCATCCACGCTGCCCGGGGCGGGGCCAAAAGCGTCGTATCGGTCGATACCTCGGCCGATGCGCTCGCCATCGGGCAGGAAAATGCCGCCCTCAACGGAATCCAGGTCGATGTTTCGACAGGCTCAACAACCAGTTTGGAATGGCTCGAAGCGGATGTCTTCACCGGGTTGAGAAAATTCCGGGACCAGAACCGCTCCTGGGACCTGATCGTCCTCGATCCGCCCAAGTTTGCCCCGACCGCCGCCCAGGCCGAGAAGGCCGCGCGCGGCTACAAGGATATCAACCGCCTGGCCTTCAAGCTGCTGCGGCCGGGCGGCATTCTGGTAACTTTTTCGTGTTCAGGCGGGATCGATGCGGCCCTCTTCCAGAAGATCGTTGCTTCGGCGGCGCTGGATGCGGGCGTGGAGGCCCAGATCGTCGAGACCCTAACCCAGGGGCCAGACCACCCGGTTTCGATCCACTTCCCCGAGGGGGCCTATCTCAAGGGCCTGGTGTGCGTAAAGGGCTAATGGTGTAGGGGCTTCTGTGTTACCGTGTTCCGATAGCAATTGATTGTAGGGGCACGGCGGAGTCGGGAAGGTTTGGGCCTTCATCCATCCGCCGTGCCCCTACTGACAAACATGGGGTTTTAGCCAAAGCATATTCAGAGTAAAATACTCCAAAAAGCGGAGGCGCAATGAAAAAGAAGAATATTGGCAACCTGGTCATTATCGGTTTGGTGCTGCTTAACATCCTGCTGTGGACGGTTTTCCCGCCGATCAACGATGGCCGCCCGCATTTCATCCGCGCCTATGTGGGCGAGGTGATCGGCTCGAGCATGATCATCCTGATGGCGGCCGGGTTTTTCCTGACCACCCGCGCCAAATGGGCCGAAGCCTACTTTGGCGGGCTGGACAAGATGTATATGACCCACAAGCGGGTCAACACCAGCGCATTTTTGCTGATCTTCGTTCATATTCTGGTCGTGCCGATCGCAACAGAATTCCGCCTGGGGAATTACCTGGCCATCCTGGCCTTTGCCGGGATTCTGACCATCGTCCTGCTGACCCTTTCGCCGCGCATCCCACTCTTGAGCAAACTGACCAACGCCTCTTACGAGCAGTGGAAGAAAATCCACCGCTATATCGGCATTTTCTATGTGATCGGCTTTGTGCATTCCCTGTTTGTCAACGGACTTTCGGCGCTGGTCGCTTTTAGCTACGTCCAGGCGGTTTTTGTCTTCGGCCTGCTGTGTTATCTCTACACTGAAATTTTTTCCCGTTTTACCAAGAAATTCCTGCCCTATACCGTCTCCGGGGTGCGGCATCTGAACGGCAGCACGACCGAAGTCACGCTGACCGCAAAAAAGGAGCGCCTGAGCCACCAGCCGGGACAATTCCTCTTCGTGCGCTTCCCCGGCGAGCGGGCGTTGGACGAGTCTCATCCGTTCAGCATCTCCTCGGCGCCGGGCGAAGCAGATATCCGCCTGACGATCAAAGCCTGCGGGGATTTCACCCGCGAGCTGTTCCAGAACCTGCGCCCCGGCATGGATGCCACGCTCGATGGCGCTTATGGCCTGTTCCAGTATCAGTTGGGCGGCCCCAAACAGATCTGGGTCGCCGGGGGGATCGGGATCACGCCCTTTCTGTCGTTTATCCGAAACAGCAAGCTCGAGCGCGAGATCGACTTTTACTACACCGTCCGCACCCGCCAGGAAGCCCTGTTTCTGGACGAGATCGAGGCCGCTGCGCAGGGCAACCCGCGCTTTCGGGCCTTTGTGCGCTTCAGCCTCGAGAGCGGCTCGTTGACGGGCGATGAAATTGTCAAAAACGCCGGGGAAAATTTCCGCGACCGGGATGTTTACATGTGCGGCCCGCTCGGCATGTTGAACGCCTATTCCGAAAAGTTCCAGGCGCTGGGTCTGGCGGCAGAGCAGATCCACTTCGAAGAGTTCAATTTCAGATAATCTAAAACAACGTCAGCTGTTCGCTTTCCGGCTGGTAGAACGGCATTTTGGTCGCGATTCCCAGACGGGCGCATTCTTCCTTGAAAATTTGCCCCAGGCGGGCGGCGCGCGGACTTTCAGCCGAGTAGCGCTCCCCGTAACGGCGCTGGTACTGCTCGCGCAGGCCGGGGAAAAGCCGCTCGAGCCTGGCGTAAAAATACTCGCGCTGGCGGTCGCGCAGGGTCAGCCCGAAGCCGGGCAGGATGTAGCTAGCCCCGGCCTCGGCGGCCATCCCCACCAGGGCGCGGATGTTCTCGTCGCTGTCCTCGATGAAGGGCAGAATCGGCATCATCGTCAGCCCGGCGGTGATGCCGTTTTCGCTGAGGCTTTTGAGCGCCGCAAAACGCCGCGAACTGACCGGCGCGCCCGGCTCCAGCTTTTTGCTGAGAGCATCGTCTGCGCTGGTGATGGTGAAACTGACCGCCACATAGACCCGGCTGATTTCTTGCAGGATATCCGCGTCGCGGGTGACGAGGTCACTTTTGGTGATGATGTGTACCGGGAATTTTGCCGCGCTGATGATCTGGAGCGCGCCGCGCGTCAGCCTGCGTTCGGCTTCGATGGGCATGTACGGGTCGTTCATCGAGCCGGTGCCGATCGTCCCCTTCACTTTCTTGCGCCGAATCTCGTCTGAGAGCCTGTCCAGTGCGTTGACCTTGACCTGGATCTCGGCGAAATCCGCAATCTGGTAGCATTCACTGCGCGAATCGCAGTAAATGCACTGGTGCTGACAGCCGCGGTACAGGTTCATGGTGTACTTGATCCCGGACCATTTATCGGGCTGTTTGGCGCTCGAGAGCAGGGTCTTGGCGATGATTTCTGTGGTCATGGTGGGGCAGTGTGAATTTTGGGTCAGGTTACCTGGCAGAACTTAGGCAAAATAAGATTCTTGACAAGATGTACAGGATAAGCAAGATTATTTTCAGCGCGTTTTATCCTGAAAATCCTGTCCATCCTGTTTGTCTTGCGCAAGCCCTGCTTTGCTAATTTTAACCGCAGAGTTTGCAGGGATCAAAAGGGAGATTGATGCAGGATTAAAAAACGACCGAGATGATCCCGGTCGTTTTTTAATCCTGGTTGCGGCTTAGTCGTCGCCGAGGGATGTGATCGCGCGCAGCAGGCCGAAGACCAGCAGCCCGATCTTGATGCCTTCGGCAGCGGTCAGCGGGGTGTCTTTCTGGTTCTTCTCAGCCCGGCGCGAGAGCAGCATGGCCGCGATCAGGCCGGTGATGCCCCCGATCAGTGCGCCGCCTAAAAGGATGCGTGAATTGCTTGAGTATTTGACCATCTGGGTGTTTTTTGACATGTTGTTCTCCGTTGATGAAGCGTCAGTCACGCTTAAGGAAGGCTTGTATGGTATCGACCCAGGCCCTGAAGCGGATGACGCGCTCGGTAATTTCGACGGCGTACTGCTGGATTTTTGCCGTGAACATCAATACATATTCCTGGGCCAGGCCGCTGTAGTTCGGGGTGATTTTAAGCAGGCGCTGCATCCCGTAGACCATTGCGGCCAGCACAGCCAGGGTGACCAGCAGCAAAACCATGAGCGGGATGACGATCCAGATGGTCGAGATGGCTGCCCAGCGCGCAACGTCACCAGCAGGAGTAAAAGTAGTGTAAGCCACGAGCACGAACAAGGCCGCCATCACCAGGCTGCTTAAGATGATCGGCAGCAAAATCTGGCGGTTGGTTTCACGCTTGTGTTTCAGAAAACTTGCCCGGTCAGGGCGGGGAATTGGCAGTTTTTTGTTCACGCTATTATTTTAGCACAATTGGGGTGGTCTTTTCCATTTCCGCCGGATACAAACTGCCGCAGAGAAGAGGAGCGCGGAGACATTCTTTTCTCTGCGCCCCGCATCTCTGCGGCAGGGTTTCTTGCCGAGCTTTACTTCTTGGCGCGATTAATCGCGTCCATCACGGCCACAGCTGCGATCTGGACGATGTCGTTGACCTCGTCGCCGGTTTGCAGGACATGAATCGGCGCGCCCATGCCGAGCAGGATAGGGCCGATGGCCTTGGCATTGCCCAAGCGGGCCAGCAGCTTGTAGGCGATGTTGGCGCTTTCGAGTGAGGGGAAGACCAGCACGTTGGCGTCGCGGACCGGGCTAAATGGGAAGCGGTTTTCGATGATGTCGGCCACGACAGCGGTATCGGCCTGCATTTCGCCATCCACCACAAAATCAGCGCGGGCTTTGGTCAGTTCAACGGCCTTGCGGACTTTGTCCGAGAATGGGTGCGGGGTCGAGCCAAAGTTTGAGAAGGACAGGAAGGCCACGCGCGGCTCCAGCTCCAATTTGCGGGCAAATTCCGCAGCCAGACAGGCGATTTCGCTCAAGTCCTCGGCGCTGGGGTCGATGTTGACGGTCGCATCGGTGAACAGGAAGGTGCGGTCGCCGACGATCATGATGTAGACCCCGGCGGCCCTGCTGGTTCCGCTTGCAGTCTTATTGATTTGCAGGGCCGGGCGGATGACTTCGGGGTATTCATAGGTCAGGCCGGAGACAAAGGCATCGGCCTCGCCCATCTTGACCATCATCGGGCCGAGCACGTTCGGGTCGTGAATCATCTTGTTGGCGTGGGCCAGGGTCAGGCCCTTGCGCTGGCGCAGCTCGTAATAGGCCTCGCCGTATTTTTCCAGCCGGTCGAAGCGGTCAGGGTCGACTACTTCCGGTTTGAAATTTAGGCTGAGCAGTTTGATCTTCTCGCTGATGATGTCCGGGCGGCCGATCAGGATCGGCTGGGCGATGCCTTCATCCAACACCTGGGCGGCGGCGCGGATGATCTTGGTCTCCTCGCCCTCGCCAAAGACCAGGCGCTTGGTGGCTTTGCTGGCGCGGGCCTTGTTCATGATGAAGTAGCGCACGCGCTGCCCCTGCCCCTGGCGGAAAGCCAGTTGCTCACGGTATTCATCGATATCGATCTTCTTGCGGGCCACGCCGGTTTCCATGGCGGTCTGGGCTACGGCCGGGGCTTCCCATAGTAAAACCCGCGGGTCGAGCGGCTTGGGAATGATATATTCCGGGCCAAATTTCATGCTCTCGACACCGTAAGCGCGCAGGACCGAATCGGGCACATCTTGTTTGGTCAGGTTGTAAAGCGCCTGCGAGGCCGCAAATTTCATTTCCTCGTTGATGGCTTTTGCGCGCACATCCAGCGCGCCGCGGAAGATGAAGGGGAAGCCGAGCACGTTGTTGACCTGGTTGGGGTAATCCGAGCGGCCTGTGGCGACGATCGAATCGGGCCGGGTTTCCTTGGCCAATTCATACTTGATTTCAGGATCGGGGTTGGCCATGGCGAAGATGATTGGACGTTCGGCCATGCTTTTGACCATTTCGGGTTTGAGCACATCGGCCACGGAAAGCCCGTAAAAGACATCGGCGCCGCTGACGGCATCCGCCAGGGTGCGGTGGCCCTTGTCTTCGACCGCCAGACGCTCTTTGTACTTGTTCATTCCCTCGGTCCGGCCTTTGTAGACAACGCCTTTGGTGTCGCAAAGCATGATATTTTCGCGTTTGACGCCCCAACGGATGGCAAGCTCTGCGCACGAAATGGCCGATGCGCCCGCGCCCGAGATAACGATGCGAATTTCGGAGTGCTTCTTGCCGACAACTTCCAGCGCGCTGGCGAGGCCGGCAGATGAGATGATGGCTGTCCCGTGCTGGTCATCATGAAAGACGGGAATATCGAGCATACCTTTCAGTGTTTCTTCGATATAAAAACATTCGGGGGCCTTGATATCTTCAAGGTTGATGCCGCCAAAGGTGGGCGCGATGGCCGCGACAACCTTGATAATTTCATCCGGGTCGTGACTGTCGACCTCGATATCGAAAACATCCACATCCGCAAATTTCTTGAACAAGACGCCTTTGCCTTCCATGACGGGCTTTCCGGCCAGCGCGCCGCGATCTCCCAACCCGAGGATGGCTGTACCGTTGGAAATAACCGCGACCAAATTGCCTTTGGATGTATATTCATAGGCAAGTTCCGGGTCTTTTTCGATTTCGAGCACCGGATGCGCCACGCCGGGCGAATAAGCCAGACTCAGGTCGCGTTGGGTATCCATTGGCTTGGTTGGAACCACAGCGATTTTCCCCGGTTTTCCTTTGAGACGATGGTACTCAAGGGCATCTTCGCGGGTGATAGAAATTTTTGCCATCTTTTGGTCTCCTTTGAGAATTTTCGAAAAAACAGCCTGATTTATTATGGCACAAATTTTGTGGTTTGCATCACATTTTCGTTAAGGCGCGGGCCAGTTTATTTTTATCGAAGTCGTATAGCCATGTTTTTCGACCGCGTAGACCACGCCGCTCGAAGCCGCCGCGCAGCCGGGACCGTCTTCGACCACGTAACTGCTGGTGTACTGATCCGGGATCGAGGCGGTGAACCAGATATACGCCCCGTTCTGGCAGACGAATAACTCCAGCATATAGCCGCGGTCATCGTCCTGGGTCATCTTGACCTGGTTCCAACTGATTTTGACCTTTTTATCGCCGACCCGCTCGGCATACACGTTTTGCGGCGGCCCGTAGAGCACGCTCGGCCCCGGCAGGCGCACATCGGTCATGTAAATCATGCTGATATCGCCCACGACATCCACCACCGATGGCGCCACCCAGCAAAAGTAATTGAGCTTGTCGAATTTGATGTAGAGCCACTTGCTGTATTGAAATCTGCCGCGCACCGTACCGACATCCCCGGCGTACAGGTCGGCGGCGTGCAGGTAGGCGGTCGAAGGCCCGTAGCGGCAGTGGGCTTGCTTGTTGACCGTCACCACCGGGAAAGCAAAAGTCGCCGTCGGCGTAACGGTCGGCGTCTCGGTTTCGGTTGGCGTTGGGGTAATGGTGGGGGTGTCGCTGGGGGATGGTGTGGGGGTGG
>JAKLPV010000209.1 GCA_022013685.1 Anaerolineae bacterium | reverse complement strand
GAGCAGGGGAAAGGTTTGTCCAAACAGTGGGTGCCGGGGATCAACGACCGTCACCATTTCGGGGGCTGCAAATGTGTTTCTTTTGGGGGCATAAAGCCGGTTGGGTTTTCCCACGCCCGGGCAAGCCGAATACCAGTAAATTCTCGGCGCGTCCCACAAATTCGCCGGTGCATAACTGGCCGAGTTGGCGGCGCAATTGCAGCGGCAGGGCGTCCTGTTCGAAGGCCGCCAGGGTTTTGCCTGCGGGCAGGTGCGATTCTTTTTGCAGGCGTTCCAGGCGGCGGTGGCGGCGGCCTTCCATTTCCTGCTCGAGCAGTTCGGACAGAAAGGCTTCGAAGGTCCAGGTTTCGCGGCTGGCGGTTAGCAGCAGGTCGGGCACCGCTTCCACAGCGGTGGGCATGCGGAGTATGCGCAAGTGCTTTTGGATTTGCTCAAGCGCAGACATGGCTGGCCTCGCTGGGGAGCAGTTGGTCGTAGATGGACAGGTTCACCGCCTTGGGTTGCAGACCGGGAATGACTACGGGGATGCCTGGCACCTGGGTCAGGTCGAGAACGGTTTTTTCATCCCAGGGGTTTTGCTCTGCCAACAGCAGGCTGAGCGCCTGGGCCACGTCAGTTTCCAGCCCGGCGGCGGCTTGTTTCAGGATCCGCAGGTAGGTGATGTCTGCCTGGCGGGGCGACAGCCGTTTGTTGAGGGCATCCCAGGCCTGGCGGAAGACATCCTGCGGGAAAAGGTCTTCACGATGGCGGTAGTCGCGGAATCCGCCTGGTTTACGTAGCAGGCTGTCGATGACATGCCGATAGTTGATGCGGAAATGGTGGGCACCGGGCACGCGCGGCAAGGTTTCGATAAGCCGATTGGCGTGCCAGACTTCGATTTGCCATTCGTAGATGCGCACGCTGACAAACTTGCCTTTCAGGCCGCTTGGCACGCTGTAGCCGTTGCTGCCCACACGCAAAATTCCATTGTTGCCGACCCGGGCGTTGAGTTCGCGCATTTGCGGCCAGGGATTTACCGTGAGCGGCTGTATTGCGGCGATTTCTTCGGCCAGCCGTTGTTGCCGCCCGGCGTTGCGCCGCTCCATGATGCCAAACAGGAAGTTTTCGTAGATTTCGATGGTCTCAAAGTCGCGGCTGCCGCGCAGGAGCAGGTGCTGCTCCACCGCGCGCTTCAATCCACCGTTGGATGATTCGATGTCGTCGTTTTCATTCGGATTGCCCACGTGGATGGTGCGCGGCTCGAGGCCGTAGTGGGACATCAGTTGCAGGTATTCTTCGTTGAAGCCGCGTTCGCTGGGGCTTTTGGCCCGTGCAGCCAATCCCAATTTGTGGGTGGCCGCGGTGGTGTTGTCGGTCTGGTGCGCTTGCGGCACATAGCCGAGCTTGAGCAGGGTGCTTTGCAGACCGATGCGGATTGCCAGCAATGATTCGCTTTGGGCAACTCTGCCCCATTCCCAGTTGGAGTAGGGCAATACGCTGTGGATCAAGATGTGTTCGAACGGCTGACCTGCGATTGTGATTTTTAACTCATTCATGCAGGTGCCATCGGTTTTCAACACTTCACCGGGCTGGCGGACTTGATCCAAGGTCAGGGTTTGTTCCTGGTGAAGCACCCGCCAGTTGCTCACCCGCCGTTGCAGGGTGCGCAACTGGCCTTCCTGGTATTCGCGTCCCTTTTCTTCGCACAGCCAATCGAATAGGGTTTTGGCTTCCAACTCAGGGGCCGCCTTCAACATTTTTTCCAAGTCCGGCCAGTCTTCTTCAAATGGGTCGGGCCGGGTGCGGTAATCCCGGGGTGTTTTTAGTTCACTGGGTAGTTGTCCCAATTGCTCGTACTTGCGTACTGTCTTGCGGCTGCGCAGGTTGGCTTTGACTGCCGCTTGTTCCTGGGTTTTGCCGTTGCTTCGTTCTTTCATGATGGTCCCGGTCACTGCACGGGATCAGCCTCACTTGGGCGTTGGTCGCGGTCATCGGCTCTCCTTGCATCAGAGAGTGTAGCCGTTTCCTCACCCTTATCAGTGGGCATTTCTAATTGTCATTGATGGGTAATTGTAGTTGTCGTTAACCGCTGTGCAGGTCAACATAAAAAGGGCTCTCGTCAAAATTTGTGTGATACGATTTGTGTAACCAAAATTTGGAGGGGCTTTTATGTTAAAGCGAACTTTTGTGAAGTTTTTTCTCGTTATTTTTGCTGTGCTAGCCCTGGGCTTGATCTCTTGCGGACCGGTCACTCCGATTCCAACTGCAACACCTGGGAACACCTCAACCTCAACCCGAACGCTTACACCCACCCGTACATCTACATCCACCCAGACGCCCACGGCGACACCTTATGTGCCTTTGAACGAATTGATAACATTGGGTGAAGGCATCCTGCCGCAAATCCTGTATTCACACGATGGGAGCAAAATCTTCTTGAGTGATGGGTACAATGTGCGCCTTTTGAATGCTGCTGACCAGCAAGAGATTAGCTCATTTGAAACATCGGAGTATGGTTATGGGGGCATTGTCGCTGTTAGCCCAGATGATAACCTGCTCATAGTTACCCAAACGATTGGTTTTGCGGTTATCGAGATCAGCACACAAAAAAAAATTGCCGAGGCTTCTGGTGACAATGGCTCTACTGAGGGCCCGGTTTTTACTCAAGATAGTAAATCTGTGGTTTATCGCTTGGCTAACCGTTCTTCTGGTGGGCCTTATCATTCAATTTGTTTTTTGGATCTGACTGGAACTAGAACCACAGAGGAACATAGAGATTGTTATCCCACGATTTTTAATGACTATCGTTATGATGTCATGTCTGATCCTGCGATAAGCCCCAATGGGAGACTGGTGGCGGCCGGGTACACTGAGAGCACCCAAAATATTCTCTACATCTGGGATTTAAAAAGCAAAACCGTTCTCTACGAAATTAAAGAGCAACCTTCACGGATTAACAGCGTGGCTTTTAGCCCCGATGGCGCTACGCTGGCCGCCGCTGGCGCAGATGGATTGGTTTGCTTGTGGGACCCGGCCACGGGCAAGATTAAGCGCTCGATAGTGGCTTTTACGAATGATATTGAGTATGTCGAGTTTTCGCCGGATGGCAGGCAGTTGATTGTGCACGTGGCTGACCAATCAACAGTCACTTACAATCTTTCGACAACGAAAACCGCAGTGGTTACGCCCGAGCCGTTGGATATCCTTTCGAAACAAATGCTGCAAGAAGGATACATGCTGGCGGGCTCGGGTTCGAAAATCCGCTTTAGCCCGGATGGGAAGTCCGTGGCTGTGGGGCATGGCAGTCTCCAGGTTTGGGATGTCGAAACCCATGGTCTCAAGGTGGCTCTGTTTGGCGAGCAAGCCTTGGGAATCGCTGGCATGATTTACAGCCTGGATGGCGAACACCTGGCAGTTGTCACGAACGATGGGGATGTTTATGCTTGGAACCTTGGCTTGGGGCAGCAGGAGTTTTTTCTAGCGGCCAGCACATTACAGAGTGCGCAGGTTTTTTATGCTGCGGGTGCCAGCGATCTTGGTCCGGGCATTGGTGCTGGGGTCTTTGGCGAGCAGAGCCTCGCTTTTTCACCCGATGCCAGCCAGATTGCACTCGCAAATGGAGCCGTCGTGGAACTCTGGGATATTAAAACTGCGATGAAGATTTTGACATTCACCCAGACGCAGCCGGTTAAGTTCCCGACCAAAATTTCTTTCTCCAAG